>JBEANZ010000544.1:0-2597 GCA_041165185.1 Verrucomicrobiota bacterium
GTTGACGTAGGAGTAGGATTTCATGGTGAAGAAAGTTTTTGACCACGGATTACACGGCTGAACACGGATCAATCCCCGCGCGATTGATGCCGTGATCCGTGTTCATCCGTGTGATCCGTGGTTGGTCTGGTTTTGAAATTCAGAGCCCCAGCGCGCGCTGGCGATAGTGTTCGTCTGGGCGGCCGGCGATGCGCGCGACGTGCGCGGCGGTGAGGAAGCGCGGCTTCCCGCCTGAGAGCGCGACGGCACCGGTGAAAATCTCCGCGGCCTTCACCGCCATCAGTGTCGCGGCCAGCACCGCCTCGGGCGTCGCGCCGAGCGCGATGAGACCGTGGTTCTCGAGCAAAATCACGCGCGGTGCGCGGCCGGTGCGATTGATGAAGGCGACCACCGCAGCGCGAATACCCTGCGCGAGTTTCAGCCCCGGATCGAGGTAAGGCACGATCACGCTTTCGACACCGCAGCACACGATTTCGTCGGGACAGAGCCGGCACGTCGCAAACGCCCGCGCGTGCCGCGTGCAGAGGATTTGGTTCACCGCGACCGGGTGCGTGTGGCCGACGAAATTCACCTCCGGCAGCGTGAGCAGCCACGCATGAAACATCGCCTCGACCGACGGCTTCTTCGCCGCCGGATCGACGCGTGACGCGAGGAGCGCCTCATCCACCGCGGCGTCGGGCACCGGCTTTTTCCCTTTCGCGTCGAGCAGTGCGAGCAGCCCGGCGGCGCGGCACTCCGTCACGCCGAGCGGCGAGAGCGTCGCGAGATTCGAGCCGCTGGCCTTCACGAGAAACGTCCCCGTCGCTTCGCGCTCACTGCGCGCGTCCGCACGCGCTGACACGTTGCCTTCGCCGAGAATCGCCAGCTTGCGCTCCTCGCGCCCGAGCTGGTGGGCGAGGTCGAGGAGGCGTTGCGTGGTTTCCGTTGGGCCGGACATGGGTGGCGAGCCGGGGATGCGATGAAGTTTCGCGGCGTAGCTCCATCAAATTCTCTGGCATCACGCGGCGCGCGGGACGTGTTCGCTTTCCTCGGCAACGAGGCGGGACGCCTTGTCCACGACTGGAGCGCGCGCCGCACTACAACATCGCGTTGTCGATCAGCCGCACCTCGTCGACCCAGATGGCGAGCGCGAGGAGCGCGTGGCCGGGGATGATTTCGCGCAGCGGCTCCATCGTCGCCGGGTCTACGATTGAGACGTAGATCACGCGCAGCCGGCGGCGTTGGCCGAGCAGATGGGTGACCTCCGCGATCACGCGGTCGGGGCTGCGCACGCCTTGCGCGACCATTTCCTGCGCGCGCTTCAGCGCCGGGTGGATCGCCTGCGCCTCGCCGCGCTGGATCGAGCTGAGATCGCGGTTGCGCACGCTCACGACGAGGCCGTCGGCTTCGCGCACGATGGGCGCCACGCGCACTTCGACGCCGAGGTGCAGGTCGGCGATCACCTTGCGGAGCACGGCGGCTTGCTGCGCGTCGCGTTGGCCGAGGATGAGCACGTCGGGCCGGATGACGTTGATCAACTTGGTCGCGACCGTCGTCACGCCGCGGAAATGCGTGGGCCGCGAGACGCCGCAGAGCGGTTTGCTCACGGCGTCCTCGGAGACAAACGTCGAGTAGCCACGGGGAAACATCTCCTCGTTCGCCGGCATGAACACCGCGTCGACCTCGAGGCTCTCGCACAATTTCAGGTCGGCGTCGGGCGTGCGCGGGTAGGCCGCGAACTGCTCGTTGGGTCCGAAGGCGAGCGGGTTCACGAAAATCGAAACGATCACCACGTCCGCCCGCGACGCCGCCGACGCGATGAGCGCCGCGTGCCCCGCGTGGAGCGCGCCGCTCGTGGGCACGAGCGCGATGGAATTGCCCTCGGCGCGCAGGCCCGCGATGGCGGTGCGCATGTCGGCTACGGTGGTGATTTTTCGCATGAGAAGTGGCGCGCCCTCGCAACGCCGGGCTTGAACAAACGCGCGCCCCTCCGTTTGTTCAAGTTTTTCGCCCGCCTTGGGACGGAAGGACCAAAAGACCAGCGACCAAAGGACCAAGGGACCGCCAAACCTCGACCCATTTGCTCGACGGGGCTTTTGTTTTTTGTCCTTTGGTCCCCTCGTCCTTTGTCCCTTTGTCCACTGTCCCTTTCCCACCATGATCCGCCTCAACGACCACTACTCGAAACTCAAGGCCTCCTACCTCTTCAGCGACATCGCCAAGCGCGTCAGCGCCTACGTCGCCGCCAATCCCTCGAAGCCCGTCATCCGCCTCGGCATCGGCGACGTCACCGAGCCGCTCCCGCCCGTGTGCGTCGAGGCGCTGCACGCCGCGACCGACGAGATGGCGAACCGCGCCACCTTCAAGGGCTACGGTCCCGAGCAGGGCTACGCGTTCCTCCGCGACGCCATCGCCCAACACGACTACGCCGCCCGCGGCTGCAAGATCGAGAGCGACGAAATCTTCATCTCCGACGGCGCGAAGTGCGACTGCGGCAACATCCAGGAAATTTTCTCCGCCGACACGCGCCTCGCGATCCCCGATCCGGTTTATCCGGTCTACATCGACACCAACGTCATGGCCGGCCGCACCGGCGCCAACGTCGACGGCCGCTACTC
>JBEANZ010000545.1:0-4702 GCA_041165185.1 Verrucomicrobiota bacterium
GAGGACCTTGCGGACGACGTTCTCGATAAGGTAGTCCTCGATGGTGCCGTGCGCGACGTCGGCGGTGTGCTGCGTGGAGATGACGACGTTGACGACTTCGACGGGTTTGTCGTCCACGTAGCGGACGGAGACCTGGGACTTCGCGTCGGGGCGGAGCCACGGGACGGAGCCGGATTTGCGGATGGCGGTGAGTTCGCGGCCGAGGCGGTGCGCAAACATGATCGGCGTCGGCATCAGCTCGGGCGTCTCGTTGCACGCGTAGCCAAACATGATGCCCTGGTCGCCGGCGCCCTGCTCGGCGGTCTTCTTGCCCTTGGCTTTCTTGGCGTCGACGCCCTGCGCAATGTCGGGCGACTGGCGCGTGAGGTAGTTGTTGATGAAGACGGAATCGGCGTGAAACACATCGTCGTTATTCACGTAGCCGATGTCGCGGATCGCGGCGCGGATGATGGCCTCGTAGTTGAGTTTCGCGGCGGTGGTGATCTCGCCGGCGACGATGACCATGTTGGATTTCACCATCGTCTCGCAGGCGACGCGGCTGGTTTTGTCCTGCGCGAGGCAGGCGTCGAGGACGCTGTCCGAAATCAAATCCGCGACCTTGTCCGGATGACCTTCACCGACCGATTCAGAGGAGAAAACGAATGATTTTGCCATAGGGAAGGGCGCGACGAAACCCACGCCCTCGCCCGCTGGCAAGTCCATTATCAACGTATTCCGATGGCCTGATGCGTATGAGAATCCTGCGCGACGAGCACCCCGCCAATGTCCCGCCGACGCTTCGGCAACACCTCGCCGAACTCGCGCCACACCCACCGCCCGCGTCGCCGGCCTATTTTCGCGCGCGCAATAGTTGCCATTGCAACGCATCGGATTTCCCCCACCACTCGCGCCCGAGATGGACGACCCGCGCCTCACCATGACCCCCTTCCTCGGCGGCAGGCGGATTCTGGTCATCGACGATGATCGCCTCAACCTCCGCATTCTGTCGGGCATCCTCAAGGGTGCCGGCTACGCGCTCGCCGAGGGCGATTCGGGCGAACGCGCGCTCGAACAATACGAAACGTTCCGGCCCAACCTCGTCCTCCTCGACGTGATGATGCCCGGCATCGACGGCTTCGAGACCTGCCGCCGCCTCAAGAAAACCTACGGCGCCGACTGCGCACCGGTGATATTTATCACCGCGAAAAACGAGTCCGACGACGTCGTCGAGGGCCTCGACGCCGGCGGCGTCGACTACCTGCCGAAGCCGTTCAAGCCCAAGGAAGTCCTCGCCCGCATCCGCTCGCACCTCGCCAACCAGGCCCTCGTCGAGCAGCAGAAACACCTCGTCGCCCAGCTCAGCGCCGCGAACTCCTCGAAAAACAAATTCCTTGGCATGGCCGCGCACGACCTGCGCAACCCCCTCGCCTCGATCCGCGGCCTCGCGGAATTCCTCCGCGACGGCGCCGTCGGCCCGCTCTCCGCCGACCAGCTCGATCTTATCCAGACGATTCACGGCGCCAGCCAGTCGATGCTCGAACTCGTCAACGAGCTCCTCGACGTCGCCACCATCGAGTCCGGCGAGCTCAAGATCCACCTCGAGGGGCACAACCTCGCCGACCTCATCGCCAAGTCCGTCGCGCTGACGAACATGGAGGCCTCGAAAAAACAGACGCGCGTCGACTTTATCCCGACCGCGCCGGTGCCGACCTTCGCGCTCGACGGCGCCAAGATGCGCCAGGTCGTCGACAACCTCCTCAGCAACGCCGTCAAGTATTCGCCCCCCGGCTCCACGATCACGGTCACCCTCGGCGCCGATCTCGTCGCGCGGACCTGTTCCTTCGCCGTGCAGGATCAAGGCCCCGGCATCCCCGAAGGCGAACGCGACAAGCTGTTCAAGGACTTCAGCCGCCTCTCCGTCCGCCCGACCGGCGGCGAAAAAAGCACCGGCCTCGGCCTCGCCATCTGCCGCAAGATCGTTGAGGCCCACGGCGGCACCGTCGTCGCCAACAACCTCCCCACCCGCGGCTGCGAATTTCGCGTCACCCTTTCCCTCCCCGCATGAACTTCAACGGCACCGTCCTCCTCACCGACGACGAACCCCACATCCGCAAATTCGTCGGCCTCATCCTCAAGCAGCTCGGCGACGTCCGCGTCCTCGAAGCCTCCAACGGCCAGGAAGCCCTCGAGGTCTACAAGCGCGAGAACCCCGACCTCGTCCTCCTCGACGTCAACATGCCCGTCATGGAGGGCCTCGAAGCCCTCCGCCTCCTCAAGGAACTCGATCCCAACTGCGTCGTCATCATGCTCACCTCGATCATGACCCGCGCCTCGATCGAGACCGCCCTCGAGCTCGGCGCCGCCAACTACATCCGCAAGGACACCCCCAAGGAGGAAATCGCCAAGGCCCTCACCGAGACCATCGACGCCTGCTTCGACCTCGGCCCCGACACCGCGCCGCCCGCCGCCCCATGAGCGCCGCCGCCAAGCCCGACGGCGCGGCCTCCGCCCCTGCGGAAATCGTCATCGCCGAGGTGAAATACTCCCTGCCCCAGCTCCTCCTCGAGCTGAAGGCCGAACGCACCGGCGGCGCCTTCGCCATGGAAAAACTCGACCAGAACGAGATCGGAAAACTCTTCAAAGCCAATGCCGCCCGTCGCCCCAAACCCAAAGGTTAAAGCCTTCGTCGAGCGGATTAAGAAACTGCCCAACTTCGACTACGGCGCCGAGGTCTCCGTCCTCCTCGAACGCCACGGCGACGGCGTGGAGTTCCTCGCCGCCCTCATCGAGGACAAAATCCTCTCGAAGGACGACGCCTGCCGCTACTGGGCCGACGCCATGAACGTCGCCTACGTCGACCCCTTCTCCTCCACCATCACCGAGGAAGCCATCGAGAAACTCCCCGTCGAGGTCGCGAAAAAAGTGAAGGCCATCGGCCTCTACGTCCTCAACCGCGTCCTCACCGTCGCGATGGCCAACCCCCACGACGCCGACCTCATCCGCCGCCTCTCCCAGATCGCGCAGATGCCCGTCAGCGCCGTCTTCGCGCTCCCCCGCGAAATCGAGGACGCCATCTCCATCCACTACTGCACCGACAAGGGCCTCGAGGAGAGCCTCAACGAGCTCGAACACTCCAGCCTCTTCGACCAACCCGCCCTCGCCGGCGAAAAACTCGCCGCCCTCGTCGAGAACAACGCCCTCGTCCAAATCCTCGACGAGGTCATCTACTTCGCCATGCGCGAACGCGCCACCGACCTCCACATCGAGGCCATGGAGACCCAGTGCCGCATCCGCTTCCGCGTCGACGGCAACCTCCGCGAAATCCTCACCTACTCCCGCAAACTCCACCGCGCCCTCATCTCCCGCATCAAGATCCTCTGCGGCCTCAACATCTCCGAGTCCCGCTTCCCCCAGGACGGCCGCTTCTCGATGCCCATCGGCAGCCAGGCCGCCAACTTCCGCGTCTCCACCATCCCCTCCGCCTACGGCGAGAAAGCCGTCATCCGCGTCCTCGCGATGACCGGCAAGAAGACCATGCTCACGCTGGAGAAGATGATGATCTCGCAGACCATCCTCCAACCCTTCAAGCGCCTCATCCAAAACCCCAACGGCATCATCTTCGTCACCGGCCCCACCGGCTCCGGCAAGACCACCACCCTCTACGCCGCCCTCCACGAACTCAACACCCCCGGCATCAACATCTCCACCATCGAGGACCCGATCGAGATCCAGCTCGCCGGCGTCACCCAGACCCAGGTCAACAGCAACATCGACCTCAAGTTCTCCACCATCCTGCGCTCCCTCATGCGCCAGGATCCGGATGCGATCCTCGTCGGCGAAATCCGCGACCTCGAGACCGCGAAGATCGCCACCGAAGCCGCCCTCACCGGCCACATCGTCTTCGCCACGCTCCACACCAACAGCGCCCCGCAGGCCATCACGCGCCTGATCGAAATCGGCGTCGAACCCTACATGGTCGCCCCCGCCGTCATCGGCGTGTTGGCGCAACGCCTCGCCGCCCGCATCTGCGAAAACTGCAAGGAAGCCTACTACCCCTCGCGCGAAACCCTCGCGAAATATTTCAAGGAAGACGGCCTCACCGAAGTCCCCTTCTACCGCGGCCGCGGCTGCAACAAATGCCGCCAGTCCGGTTACAAAGGCCGCGTCGCCTTTCACGAACTCATCCTCATCACCGAAGAGGTGCGCACGCTCATCAGCGAAGGCCGCAGCGTGCAGGAAATCTCCCGCGCCGCCGCGAAAGTCGGCTACAAACCCCTGCGCTACGACGGCCTGAAAAAAGTCCTCCTCGGCCTGACGACCATCGACGAAATCGATCAGAACACCTCGTTTGAGTGGGCGAGCTGAGCACCGTTGGCGATTCGGCGTAGGACGATGCGGATTCCCACGATCCGGCGTGCGGCCTCCACACTTTGGGCAGCGCCGACCCGGCGCCCGAAAAACCCGCCGCCCCTCATCGGCCGCAGCGTTCGCGGGCGCGCGCACGGCGAACCAACTCCGCCGAGTGACAACATCAAGGTTGCGCGGCCCGTTTTTCTCGGATGCGCTTCCGCCACGCCCCATGTCGGACACGCCTATCATCGACCCCGTCGCCATCGAGAATCTCCGCTCCCTCAATCCGGGCGATAACGACGAATTTCTCCGCGAAATCGTCGCGATTTTTCTGGAAGACACCCCCCAGCGCATCGTCGAGCTCGAGCAGGGC
>JBEANZ010000546.1:0-10897 GCA_041165185.1 Verrucomicrobiota bacterium
TGCACCGACATGAAGGATTTCAAGTGGCAGCAGTCCCCCGGCAAGTCGGTCGTCGAGGCGACGCCCCTCGGCGAAGGCATCGTCCCGCTCGACGCCTACCTGAAACTCTACCGCGAGCTAAACCTCACCGGCCCGATGTCGGTGCACCACGAGTATGCGCCCTTCGAGAAAAACCCGAAGCCACTCACGAAGGACGAGCAACGCACCCAGTTCGCCGTGTGGTTGAAAAAAGACATGGCCGTCCTGAAAGCCGCGATGGCACGCAACGGAGTGAGCTGAACTCTTGCCACCGCGAGATCTCAGACTTCCACAGGGTGCGGGCTCGACAGCAGATGAGTTGAGAACCTAGTAACGGGCGATGCGTTCATTAGAATTATTCTCCGGAGCCGGCGGGTTGGCGCTCGGCCTTGAGTTCGCCGGATTTGAGACGGCGGCGTTGGTGGAACGCGATCCCGATGCCTGCGCGACTCTACGGGAAAATCGGCCGGGCTGGAACATTGTCGAGGGCGATGTCCGCGACGTGGACTTCGCGCGGTTTGGCCCTGTGACGCTCGTCGCCGGCGGCCCGCCGTGCCAGCCGTTTTCCGTGGGCGGCAAGGCGGGCGGAAACGAGGATCGCCGGGATATGTTCCCGCAAGCCGTCCGTGCCGTGCGGGAGTTGCGCCCCCAGGCCTTCATGTTCGAAAACGTGCGCGGGCTCCTCCGGCCGGCCTTCCGTTCGTATGTGGAGTTCATTCGCCTTCAGCTTTGCTACCCGGAGTTTCCCGTGTCCCAGAACGTCGACTGGGAAACGAATCTCCGCCGGCTTGAGAGGCACCACACCCAGCGTGGCCAACCCAGCGAGTTGTCGTATCGGGTGACGATCAACGTGGCGAATGCGGCCGACTACGGCGTGCCCCAGCAGCGGCATCGTGTTTTCTTCGTCGGCTTTCGCGGCGATGTGGACGCCGGTTGGTCGTTTCCGAGGGCCACCCACTCGAGCGATGATCTCCTGCGGGCACAGTATGTTTCGGGGACGTATTGGCGTGAGCACGGGATAAGTCCGCTCGCTCGGCCCGCCAATCCAACGCGCGCGGCTCGCGCCGGGCGGTTGAGCGATCCGGAACTGCTGAGCGTCTCGCAACGGTGGCGCACCGTGCGTGATGCCTGCCGTGGTCTCGGTGAGCCAGGCGCGGGAGAAACCCGTGCCAACCACCGGTTCCAGCCAGGCGCCCGGCCCTATCCGGGGCACACGGGCAGTCCGTTGGACGAACCGGCGAAGGCCCTCAAGGCCGGAGACCATGGCGTGCCGGGCGGTGAGAATATGCTCAGGCGACCGGACGGGACTTGCCGCTATTTTAGCGTCCGTGAGTCCGCCCGCCTGCAAACGTTTCCCGACGCCTACCTCATTCGCGGGTCTTGGTCCGAGTCGATGCGCCAGCTAGGCAACGCCGTTCCCGTCGAACTGGCGCGCGTCGTGGCAAAATCGATCCACGAAAAACTCCAGCCTCATGCCGTCCACCGTTTTCAATCCGCTCGATAAGACCAATCTTGGAAAAAGCGTCGTCGATGCACTGATGGCGACATCGGCGGTGCCGCTCGGCGGCATGGAGAAATTTTCCGGTGCGGGCGTGTATGCGCTCTATTACTCGGGGGATTTTGCGCCCTATGGCCCGTTGGCCCAGTTGAACCGGGCGAGCCCGAGCCAGCCGATTTACATCGGAAAGGCGGTGCCAAAGGGCGGCCGCAAGGGGCTGCAGACCGACGATTCGCAAGAGAGCACCGCGCTGTGGGAGCGACTCGCGGAACACGCCGCGAGCGTCGAGGCGGGGGCTGGATTGGCGCTCAAGGATTTCTCCTGCCGTGTCCTCGTGTTGGACGACATCTGGATCGGGCTAGGCGAATCGCTTCTGATTCAACGATTCAACCCGCTCTGGAATCAGGTGGTTGAGGGCTTCGGCAACCATGATCCGGGAAAAGGCCGACGGAAGGGCAAGCGCCCCGTGTGGGATGAACTTCATCCGGGGCGGGCTTGGGCGCTGCGTTGCAAACCTGCCGCGCTTTCCGGCACCGAGATTGAGGCGCTTGTGGCCGCTTGGATGGCGCAGCTTTCGGCCGCTCGTCCCTGAAATCGCGTCTGGCCGGCGAGTCCCCCACCGATGCGCCCCATCACCCTCGCCCGCGTCTCCGCCGACTTCGAACGCGAGCCGCTCGTGCGGCCGTTCGGCTTCAAGGGCGGCTACATGTCCGAGATTTGGCAGAGCGTCGCGTTGCTCGAAAGCGCCTCGGGCCGGCGCGGGATCGGGTTGTGTTCGCAGGGCGTGCTCTGGAGCGATGCGCAGGTGTTCGCGGCCCACTCCGAGAGCGGCGGCAACGCCCTCATGTATGCCATGACCGAGTGGGCGCTCCAGCGCCTGCGCGGCGCGACGTTCTCCGATCCCATCGCGCTCCTCGAGTCGATCCGGCACGACGTGTTTGCCTACGGGAAAAAAATCACCGGCCACCCCGCGTTGCGCGAGACCTTCGCCCTCAACGCCCTCGTCGGCGTCGATTTCGCCGCGTGGCTCCTCTACGCCGCCGAAAACGGCCTCACCTCCTTCGACGAACTCATCCCCGCCGCCTACCGCCCCGCGCTCGCGCACCGCCACGCCGCCGTCGCGAGCATCCCGCTCATGGCCTACGGCATCCCCATCGCGGAACTGAAGGCCGCCGTCGACGCCGGCTACTTCTTCATGAAGATCAAAATCGGCCAGCCGGGCACGCAGGCCGAGATGCTCGAGAAGGACAAGGCGCGCCTCAGCGCCATCCACGCCGCCATCGGCCATGCGCGCACGCCGCACACCGCCACCGGCAAACTCCCCTACTACTTCGACGCCAACGGCCGCTACGAATCGAAGGACACCCTCCTCCGCCTCCTCGACCACGCGCGCGCCATCGGCGCCTTCGACCAAATCGCGCTCGTCGAGGAGCCGTTCCCCGAGGAGCTCGAGATCGACATCACCGACATCCCCGCGCGCATCGCCGCCGACGAGAGCGCGCACACCGACGCCGACGCGCTCAAGCGCATCCAGATGGGCTACACCGCCATCGCCCTGAAACCGATCGCGAAGACGTTTTCGATGTCGCTGAAAATCGCGAAGCTCGCGCACGAGCGCGGCGTGCCGTGTTTCTGCGCCGACCTCACCGTCAACCCGCTGCTCGTCGAGTGGAACAAAAACGTCGCCGCCCGCCTCGCGCCGTTTCCGGGTCTCGGCCTCGGCCTCGTCGAGACCAACGGCCACCAAAATTACCGAAACTGGGAGACGATGCGCGCGCACCACGCCGCGCCCGCCGCCCCGTGGGCCAACACCCGCGCCGGCCTCTTCGCCCTCGACGCCGACTACTACGCGCGCAGCGGCGGGGTGTTCGAGCCCGCGCCGCACTACGAGCGGATGTTCGCCGCGAAGACCTGATCGGCGGTCGCTGTTTTCAGCGCGTCGCTGAGGAGGATTGGGCGCCCCGAACGGGCGAAAATCGAAAGCCCAAGGCAACTGGGCACATCCTTTAGCTTGGCGGAAAATTGCCGTCGCCACGGTGCCTTGCACTCCGGAGGCGGGCGACCGCGGTCGCCGCGACAACTCCCATGTAATACCATTTACGGTGTGCCGTAGGGCCGCCGCTTGCCGGCGTGCCGTCGCGCTTTGCGCGCGAGAGAACCCACCGACATCCGCCATCGCTCGCACGTGTGCGGCGCAACGGCACGGCGACGAGCGCCGGCCCTACAAAAGACCGATCGCGTTTGGTAGAGGGTATCACTGCGGACCAAGGAAAATCGTGAACGCCGTGGACCGGTCCCGGCTCTACCGAGCCGGGCAACGTCCCGCTTGTAGCCCGCTTCGCTAGAAGCGGGACCGCACGATCCGCAGGCAGCACCCAATTTTGCGAGCCACGCAAATTCAATGGCCGCACGGCTCCCCCACTCTCACCTTTCGCGAACGCCCGCCCGCCTCCGCATGATCGCCCTTCACTCCGCCGAGCTGTTTCTCATCCCGCTGCGCACGCGGATGCCGTTCCGCTACGGCATCGCCACGCTCACCGCACTCCCGCACGCCGTCCTGCGCCTCACGTTTGAAATCGACGGCGTCGTCCAACCCGGCCTCGCCGCCGATAGCCTGCCGCCGAAGTGGTTCACGAAGGACCCCGCGCGCGCACTCGACGACGAAGTCGCCGAGATGCAACGCGTGCTGCGCGCCGCCGTCGCGCACGCGCGCCCGATTCGCGCGGCGACGCCGTGGGCGTTCTGGCGCGAGCTGCACGCCGCGCAGGCCGCGTGGGCGACGGCGGAAAAACTCCCGCCGCTCCTCGCGCACTTTGGCACGAGCTTCGTCGAACGCGCGCTGCTCGACGCGTTTTGCCGCGCGCGGCGCACGACGTTCGCCGCCGCGCTTCGCGCCAATCTCCTCGGCATCGATCTCGGCGCGCTCCACCCCGCGCTCGCCGGCACGGCGCCGGGCGACTGGCTGCCCGCGACACCCGCCGCGACCGTGTGGGCGCGCCACACCATCGGCCTCGCCGATCCGCTCGACGCGGGCGAAATCGCCGCCGACGAGCGGCTCGACGACGGGCTGCCGCAGGCGCTCGACGCCTGCATCCGGTTTTACGGGCTGCGGCATTTCAAAATCAAAATCAACGGCGAGCCCGCGCGCGACCGGGCGCGACTCGCGCGCATGGCGGAAATTTTCGCGGCGGAGTGCGGCGGGGAGTTCGCGTTTTCCCTCGATGGCAACGAGAGCTGGCGCGACGCGGCGGCGTTCGTCGCCTACGCGCGCGAGCTGTTCGCCCGCGACGAGCTGCGCGCGCTGTGGCCGCGCCTGTTGTTCATCGAGCAGCCGTGGCACCGCGAAGTCGCGCTCACGCCGGCGGTCGGCGCGGCGTTGCGCGGCTGGCCGGAGCGCCCGCCGATCATCATCGACGAAAGCGACGCCGAGCTCGGCAGCGTGTCGGCCGCGCTCGCGCTCGGCTACGCGGGCGCGAGCCACAAGAACTGCAAGGGCGTCTTCAAGGGCGTGGCCAACGCCTGCCTCCTCGCCGCGCGGCGCGCGCGGGGCGAACCCGCGTGGTTGAGCGGCGAGGACTTGGTCAACGTCGGGCCGGTCGCGCTCACGCAGGACCTCGCGGTGCAGACGGCGCTCGGCGTGACGACGGTCGAGCGCAACGGCCACCACTACTTCGCGGGCTGGTCGCAGTTTCCCGCCGCGTGGCAGGCGCACGCGTTCGCGCATCACGGCGATCTGTTCACGCGGCACGCAGCGGGCTGGCCGCGGCTCGACGTGCGCGGCGGACGGCTCGCGCTCGGCTCGGTCAACGCGGCCGCGTTCGGCGCGGCGGGCGAGTTGGATTTTTCCTCGCTGAGCGCGGAGCCAGTGTGAGCCGTCACGCCATGACGACGACACGGCCGCATCTGTTTTTCACGCGGCTGTCGCTAGTCGCCGCATTTTGCGCCCTGGGATTTTCGGGCGGACTCGGCGCGGCGGTGAACCCGCGGCCGAACTTCGCCAACAACCTCGCCGCCGACAGCGCGCCCCTCATCAACGAATGGACGCCCGCGGTTTATCCGGCCGACGCGCGCGCCGAGGGAGTCGGTGGCCGCGCGACGGTCCGCATCGTGGTCGACGAGCACGGCGCGGTGACGAAGGCGCGCGTGTTGTCCGCCACCGACCCCCGGCTCGGCGCGGCGGCGGAGACGGCCGTGAAAAAATGGGTTTTTCAACCGGCGGTGGACGACGGCAAGACCATCGCGATGTGCATGGACGTGCCCTTCGAATTCGATCCGGCGAAGGCCGAGCCCAAGCGACGTGGCCTCCTGCCCGCGCAGCACCTGCTGCCGCGCCTCGCTCCGCGCACGGCGGCGGAGGTCACGGCCTCGCCGCTCGGCGACTACCCGGAATCGCTGCGCACGCGGCGACTCCCGGGCCGCGTGCGGTTCGCGTGCGTGGTGACACCCGAAGGCCGCGCGGAAAACTTCCGCGTGCTCGACGCGACGCACGCGGATTTTGTCTTACCCGCGCTGGCGGCGAGCGCGCGGTGGGAGTTTCACGCGGCGACGCAGGGCGACTTGATCGTGCGCTCCGAACTGCGCGGCGAAGTGTTCTTCGAAATCGCCGCGACGACACGCGCCGCCCTCCTCGCCGCCAACGGCCTAACCGATCCCGCCGGCGCCCCGCCCGCGCGGAGCCCGCTGATCGAACAGGCGACCGATCCGGTGTGGCCGCTCGCGGCGCTGCTGAAAGGCGAGAGCGGCACGGCGAGCGTGGAGTTCACGGTGGGTGAGCGCGGCCACGTAAGCGATGTGGTCGTGCGCGAGGCGAGCGCGCCGGAGTTTGGCCGCGCGCTCGTCGCTGCGCTGGAGACGTGGCGCTTCGCGCCGGCGATCGACGGGAGCCGCGCCTACGAGGTAAAACTGCTGAAGCGCGCGGTGTTCACCGCGCCTGCGGCCGACGCGCCCGATGCGACCGACCCAACGGCGCGGCTCGTGCGTCTGGAGCGCGCCAGCGGCATCGCGGGCGGCGCGGGGCTCGACGAAAAACTCACGCCACTCTACCGCGTGGCGCCGGAGTATCCGGCCGCGTTGCGCGCAGCGGGCAAACCGGCGGGCGAGGCCGTGATCGCATTTGTGATCGATCGCGACGGCCGCGCGCGACTGCCGCAGATCGTGTCGGCGACGCGCGAGGAATTCGGCTGGGCGGCGGCGACGGCGGTGGCGCAGTGGGTGTTTCGCGCCCCCCGCCGCGCGGGCGCGCCGACCGAGGTGAAGGTGTCGATCCCGATCACGTTCGCCGCGCCGGAGGATTGAGCGGTGGCGGGATGATCGGAGGCGAAAGCCCGAGCGTTGAGAGCCTGCGATTGAGAGTTGAGCGTTTGGTCGCAGGAACGAAACGACGCCGCGCCGCAACAGGCGGAAGGCAAGGTTTAGTTCTGCTCTTCGCTCTTGGCTCTCAGCTCTTCGCTCTCAGCTCGCCGCTGCGGCGACGATGGTGGGCCCACTGGGATTTGAACCCAGAACCAAAGGATTATGAGTCCTCTGCTCTAACCTTTGAGCTATAGGCCCGGAAATTTTCTCGCCGGCGGATGCGTCGGCGCGTCGCACCGAAACCGGCGCCGGCAGTCCTCCGCGTTTTCGCGAAAAATGCGACAACTTTTCCGGCCGGCCGTCGGCTGCGACCGACCGGCTGGACGGTTCCGACCAAGACTGCCGGCCGATGCCGCGCGCTCCCGCCAGGCACGCACGCTCGATCAAGTCGCGGAGGCGGCGCAGCGACGCCCGCCGCCGCCGCGCTGAGCCAGCGGACGGCACGGCGCAGGGCGGGCCGCCGGGGAACACGCTGACGAAGGCGCACACGATCCTCGGACGGTGACGCGCTAAAGCGACCGACTGGGCATTTCCGCGGCGGCCCGAATATTGGGCCTTGTCTAGCGAGCGGGCGCGCGGCTAATCGTTTGCGCAGTCGAAACCCCGTTCGACCGTCCTCCGCTTCAACCCCAACCCCCCTCCATGATATTCAATCTGCTGCTTGTCGCCATCATCGTCCTCGTTATCGCCGGCATTTGGAAGACCTTCGGCAAGGCCGGCCACCCCGGCTGGGCGGCGATTATCCCGATCTACAATGTTTACATCCTCCTCAAGATCGCCGGCCGCCCGTGGTGGTGGATGCTCCTCTTCCTTGTGCCAATCGTCAGTATCGTGATTTCGATCATGATGAGCATCGACGTCGCCAAGGCCTTCGGAAAGGGCGCGGGCTTCGGCGTCGGGCTCGCCCTGCTCGGTTTCATCTTCTATCCGATCCTCGGCTTCGGCGACGCGACCTACGCGGGCCCGCCCTCACGGGGATGAGCCGGATCATTTCAGGCTGGGAAACGACCAGGCCCGCCGGATCCGGCGGGCCTTTTGATTTTGGCGGGGCGGCGAGTTTCCGAGAACCCATCTGAACAACCCGGTTATCCGAACGAAGGCCGGAGGATGAGCCGAGCCGATGGGCTCACAGCGAGCGGAAGGGGTCATCGCTCGAGATTTCTCCAAATGACTCTCGCCTCGCTTCCCCGTTTCCACCGGCTGGTAGCGCACGTCGGCAAGGCGGGGGCGGTCGCGGAAAATTGAGGGGTGGTTGAGCGGGACTTGACCGCCGATGAGGCTCACGAGCACGCGGGGCGCGGCGGGTGCGGCGCTGGCGATCGCCGCAACGGCTTCGGTCGCTAGCGGTCTCGGTGGCCAGCCTCATTTGGCGTCGGCTTTCGTGTAGAATTTTTCGTGCGCCAGCAGGTGGAAGCGATGCATCGCGAGGCCCAACTCGGCGAGCGTGGCGGCGGCGGCGGGGTCCGCGCCGTCCGTTTCGAGGCGGCGCGTCGTGCGGCGGAAGCGTTCGCTCAACGGGCGGTGTTCGTCGGTGTCGCCCAGGGCGCGCAGGAGCGCGCGGATGCGTTCCGCGCGGCGGCGCGCCTGCCGCACCCAGCGCAGTGCGGACGCGTGCGAAAGCTGGCCGGCGCGGGCGGCTTGGAATACGCCGCACTCGAAATCGCGGCATTGCGTCGGGCGGTCCGCGTAAACGCGGCACGTGCGATTCGCACACAAGCCCGCGCAGGGCTGGCGGAAATACGCGACCGGTGTGTGGCCACGCGTGACGGCCACGGGGAGGCCGAGTGCGCGCAGGCGGGGCGCGTCGTCGCGCGGGGCGAGGCGGACGTTGTCGAAGAGCGTGCCGTCGCAACACAGCCCGCAGGCGAGGCAGAGTTGTTCGGCGGGAGTCACGCCCCACCCTCCCGGAGCGGGCGGCGGGTGCGCAAGCCGCAGTTCCGGGCGGGCGCGCGAGGGGGGTGATACCAACGTCTGATAGTGTTTGAACGATCGCCGTGGGCTTTACGCCCGACCTGTCGGAGCTGAATCCCGACCTCACTGTGCTGTCGGAAAGTTCAAACATCAGGTGCCGTTGGGAATACTCGACGCCTCCTCCCGGCTCTGCGGTGCAAGTGGATTAGCCCATCGGACCTGCCGGCGAACACCGACCGCAAAACGCCAGAAGGGGCGACTCGCCGTTGTTTCCATGCCTGCGCGAACTCGCGCCGCTTCGGGCCGCCCGCGCGGCGGTGAGGGGCGCTGGAGCCGCCGGCATTTACACCGCAGAGCCGGGATGAGGCGCAGAGATTCCCTGCGGCGGTGATGCCGCCATTTACCAATGTCTGTTGAATTCGGGCCAACTTTTCAGGCGTGGATCGAGTCAAGTTATCAACAGGCGGTGGCAGGACAGGACGTGCTGGCTGAGGCCCGGGTGGCACGGCCGTCCACCCATGTTGGTGGCACGGTGCGGCGTCCACGGGTCGGGAGACCCGTGCCACTCGAGCCACGATCTATCGGACCGCTCCGCCTGTTTGCTACACCGCGCGCGGCGGGCGGGAAAAATCAGAGGGCCAGCGCGCGTTGGAGGCGGGCGGCGATCTTCGCGGCGTTGGGGCGGATGCGGACGAGGCGTGGATGCCACGCGAGCATCGCCTCGCGGCTGAGCGTTTCGAGCGCCGGGTCGGCGATGCGATGCACGGTGTCGGGCGGCAGATCGCGCGCGGCGAGTTCGGGCACGATGGCGGCGAAGCGGCCGGTGCGCACCGCGGCCATCGTCTGGGGGAATGACTGGCAGGCGAGCACGGGCGCGAGCGCGACATCGAGGGCTTCGGCGAGATCGCGCAGGCCGGCGGTGAACTGGCCGTCGGTGGTCTGCGTGGCGAAGGGGAGGTCGCGCAACAGCTCGCGCAGGGTGGGGATGTTTTTCCCGCGCGCGAGCGCCGCCGGGACGAGGGCGACGTAGCGCACGGTGCCGAGCGCGACGGATTTCAGGCCGGGCGCGAGGGCGTTTTTGCGGAGGAGGCCGAAGTCGAGCCGGTTGTCGGTGAGCTGCTGCACGATTTCGTTGGTGCGCAGGTTGGCGGTGCCGAAGCGCGCGGCGGGGAAATCGTCGAGCACGCCGCCGAGTCGCGGGATGACGAGCCACTGGATCAGGCTGTCGCCGGCGCCGATGGTGAACGCGACGTTTTCCTCGCGGCACTCGGCGCGAAAATCCTCAAGCGAGAGCAACTGCGCGCGCGCCAGCTCGGCGAGCCGCTCACCCTGCGGGGTGAGTTTCAGGATTTTTCCTTTTCGCTTCGCGACGTCGCGGCCGAAAAATTCCGAGAGTTCACGGAGCTGCCGGCTGTATTGGCTCTGCCGCACCGGATCGCCCGGCGCGGCCTGCGCGATGCTGCCGGCGTCCCGCACCTCGATGAGCACTTTCAGGCGATCGAGCGAGAGACCGCGTTCGGAGAAGAGGGCTTCAAACATGACTGGGCAGTCAGGCTCGCTGAGGGATGCGGCATGGCAAGCCCGCGGGGTTTCGGGTAGGGTGTGTGCGTCACCAGCCTAATTTCACCCCGAGAAAAAATCTTTCGCGCCCCCCTTGAATTTCGTTTCCCCACCGCCGTTGTAATCTTTCACACCCTTCGCCGTCTGCCCGCCCTGCCATGAACTCCGCCCTATTTATTCAACGCTCAGCCCTCCGGAAAACCGGATGGCGGTCGTGGTGTGCGGTCATTCAGCCGCTGGCGACGACAGCGAGGATGCGTAGCGAACTCGGTCTCAACCGACCCGATTACGCGAATCCTCCAGGGAGTGGTGCCACTTTGCGCCGGGGCTAATCCGTAGCCTCGCGTCGAGACCCACTTCCGCCCGGAAGTGGGTTTTTTTATGTCCGAGTGAGTCGGGCCAGCCGCTTCCGGGAACGAGAGTGCGAACTCTTTTTTCCATATCCCATAAGCGGCTTCATCGCTGAGCCCAGCCAATCAGCCCAACGTCCGCGTGCAAATCCTGCGGCCGTCCAATCCGATCCCGTTTCCGCGGGGGCGAGAGGGACGACGGTGTGTG
>JBEANZ010000547.1:0-2936 GCA_041165185.1 Verrucomicrobiota bacterium
AAAAAATCCGCGCGCGCTCCGCCGTGCCCGTGATTTTCCTGACCGCGCGCAACACCGAGCTCGACCGCGTGCTCGGCCTCGAACTCGGCGCCGACGACTATCTCGCGAAACCCTTCAGCCCGCGCGAACTCACCGCCCGCGTGAAGGCCGTGCTCCGCCGCACGGGGGCGGGTCTTTCCGGCGAGGCCGCCCCGACGGCGGACGGCGCGAGGGAGTGGACGGTCGACGCCGAGCGTTGCGCGATCGCGTTTCGCGGGACGGCGCTGGCGCTCACGCGCTATGAGTTTCGGCTGTTGAAGCTGCTCGTGGAAAAACCGGGCCGCGTGTTTTCGCGCGACCAGTTGATGCACGCCGTCTGGGAGGACCCGGGCGCGAGCCTCGACCGCACGGTCGATGCGCACATCAAAACCCTCCGCGCCAAGCTGCGCGCCGCCGGCGCTGGCGACGACGAGGTGATCCAGACGCACCGCGGCCTGGGCTACGCGTTGCGCGAGGCGCGCTGACCGACCGTGAAAATCCGCACGGCGATCTTCGGCGTTTACGCGGGCGCGTCGGCGGTCGGGTTTGCGGTGTTGATGGGGCTCGTGCTGCGCGACGTGCGGTTGCGCTACGTCGAGTCGATGCGGCGGACGATGGGCGACACGGCGGCGTTTCTCGCGGTGTTTGCGGCGGAGGGCGACGGCCCGCGCGAGGCATGGGCGGCGCGGTTGGCGGCGCTGCCGTCGAGCCCGGAGCTGTTGCGCGTGTTCGCCGGGGATATGGACGGGCGGGTGAAGTTTGATTCGGCGGGCGGGCGCGACGTCGGGCAAATCTACGCCTGGCCGATGGTGGGCGGCGGCAAGATGGCGTCGGAAAACTATTCCGCGCCCAACGTCGCCGAGACCGGCGGCGAGCTGCGCGTGCGGGCGTTTGTGCGACGCGGCGGCGAACCCGTGGGCTGGGTCGGCGTGGGCCGTCCGCTCGCGAGCGTCGTCGAGGGCGTGCGACAGGCGCGCTGGCGGCTGGTGTGGTTTTCGCTCGCGGTGGCGGTGGTGATGGCGGCGGCGGGCTGGTGGCTCGCGGAGCGGCTCACGCACTCGCTGGGCCGACTCGCCGCGTATGCGCGCGCGGTGCGCGATGGTCGCGCGGCCTCGCCGCCGCCCTCGCGCGCGGACGAGGTCGCGGCGGTGGCGCGGGCGTTTGAGGAGATGCGTGTGGCCCTCGAGGGCAAGGCGCACGTCGAGCGCTACACGCAGGCGCTCGCGCACGAGTTCAAGGCCCCGCTCACCGCGATCCGCGGCGCGGCGGAACTGCTCGCGGAAAATCCGCCCGAGCCGGACCGCGCGCGTTTCCTCGCCAATCTCCGCGCCGAATCGGAACGCCTCCGCGCCATCGTCGATCGCCTGCTGGAGCTCGCGGCGCTTGAGGCGCGCCGCGTCGGCCCCGCCTCCGAAATCGTCGAGATCGGCGACGTGGTGCGCGGGGCGCACACCGCCGCGCGAGGTCTGGCGGAGACGCGCGGCGTGCGCCTCGCGCTCGGCGACGTCGCGGCGGCGCGCGTGCGCGGCGAGCAATTCCTCCTGGGCCAGGCCGTGGGCAACCTGCTTCACAACGCGCTCGAGTTTTCCCCGGCCGGCGGCGCGGTGACGCTCGCCTGCCGCGTCGACGCGCAAAGCGTCGCGCTCGTGATCGAGGACGACGGCCCGGGCGTGCCGGAGTATGCGTTGGACAAAATCTTCGACCGTTTCTACTCGCTCCCGCGCCCGGACACGGGCCGCAAGAGCAGCGGCCTCGGCCTGAGCATCGTGCGCGAAATCGCGCGACTCCACGGCGGCGAGATCCGGTTGGAAAACCGCGCCCCCGCCGCCGGCGCGCGCGCCGTCCTCACGCTCCCGCGCGCGTAGGTGGCGCGCGCAATTCACCGCGATTTCATCCGGCCTTCACACCCACTTCACGCACGACTGCGAGGGTGAGGCATGGACTCAACCACGCTCCCGCCCACCCTCCGCTCCGCGCCTGTCGCGCCCGCCGCGACGCGCCGCCATTCGACGACGTTGAAGCTGCTCCTCATCGGGGCGCTCATCGTCCTCCTCCAGATCCCGCTGTTCCTCATCGGCGAACTCCAACGGGAACGCCGCGCGGAACGCGCGAAACTCATCCCCGAGACGGAGCAGACAATGCTGCCGCACGCCGGCACGTTTGACTCCTACCGCGTGGTCGAGCGCGCGCTCCGCTACAATGTGCTCGTGACGGCGATGGTGTTTGCCGCGTTTTTCCTGTTCGAGACGCTCGGCGGCGTGCGCCTGCACGCGGTGCACTACGGGCTCGTCGGCGCGGCGCTATGCCTCTTCTACCTCGCGCTGCTCGCGCTCGGCGAATTCATCGGGCCCGACGCCGCGTATGGCGGCGCGGCGCTCGCCTCGTCGGCGCTGATTTCGCTCTACAGCGCCGCGATCCTGCGGAGCCGCCAGCGCGCGGGACTCATCGCCGGGCTGCTCGCGGCGGTGCACGGCGTGCTGTATGTCGCGCTGCGGCAGGAACACTACGCGCTGCTCACCGGCACGGGCGCGCTCTTCGCGGCGTTGGCGGCGGTGATGTTCGTGACGCGCAACGTCGACTGGCACGCGCAGGACGCGCAACCGGAGGCGGCACGTTGAAACGCAAACACCTCCCGCGGCTGTGGTGCGCGATGCGGGGACTGTTGCCGGTCGGGATCGCGCCGTTGGCGCAAACGGCGCGAGGAGTCACAAACTCGCCCCCGACGCCCGCAGACGGTGGCGGCGCGCGACGGGTGCGAGGTCGCGCCCCTGAGCGCACGACATCTGGCGTTGCGGCCGCCGCCACACGCCGCGACGGTTTCGCCCGTGGCTCTCATTGAACTCAAACTCGAAATCCCCGCCTCCGCCGCAGACGCAACCGACGAACTCCTCCTCGAACACGGCCTCGCGCGCTGGACC
>JBEANZ010000548.1:0-7485 GCA_041165185.1 Verrucomicrobiota bacterium
CGTTGACCACTCGCCCCTCCATCCGCCGCGCCCTCGTGTTGCTCGCCGCGCTGTTGCCCGCGTCCGTGATCGTTCCCGACGTCGTCGCCGCCAAGGGCGGCAAGGCCGAGATGCGCGCAGCGATGCGCGAGGGCGATCCCGATGCGGTGCCCGCGAAGGGCGCCAAGCGCGACGACTCCGAAAATTCCCGCCCCGCCAAGTCGGCCGCCGCCAGCGAGAGCGGCGGTGATTCGCGCCAACTCGCGCGCCTGCGCGAACGCCTCGGCGTCACCGACGACGCCGAGTGGGCCGTCATCGCCGCGCGTATCGCCAACGTCGAGGAACAGCGCCGCGCTCTCGCCTCCGGCCCGGCGGCGCGCGCGCCGGCCGCCGCTGCCGATAAGAATCGCCGCGGCGCGAAATCCGCCCGCCCTGAACTCGACGCGCTGCGCTCGGCGGTCGCCGACGATTTTCCCGAGGCGGAAATCCGCGCCCGGCTCGCGCGCGCCCACGAGGTTCACGAGCAAAACGAAGCCCGCCTCCGTCGCGCGCACGCCGAACTTCGCGCCGTCCTGAGCATCCGTCAGGAGGCCATCGCCGTGATGGCCGGACTGTTGCCGCCCTGATCGGGCGAGGTCTCGTAGCGGCGGGCGTCCCTGCCCGCCGAGTTTGTCGGTCACGCCGCGCTCAGGCGCACCGGGACGCCCGCCGCTACCCGCGCACGCGCGACGCGACGCGCGTCGCCAGCAGCTCTGTCGCCCGCAGGATCTGCGCGTGGCTCAGGCGGCGGTTGTCGAGGAGGATGGAGAGGCGCGCGAGGCCGCCGAGCGCTTCGTCCACGGCGCGGATTTTTTCCGCGACGCTCTCGGGTCCGCCCACGTGGAGCGCGCCGAGCGGGCCGCACTGGGCTTCGAACTGCGCGCGTGTCGGCGGCGGCCAACCGCGCTCGCGGCCGATGCGGCCGAACATTTCCTCGTAGCCCGGCCAGAACGCCTCGCGCGCCTCCGCGTCGCTGTCCGCGACAAACCCGATCACGTGCACGCCCACCTCGAGTTTTTCCGCCGCGTGCCCCGCCTCGAGCCACGTGCGGCGATAGAGATCGACGAGCGGGCGGAACTGTCGCGGCTGCCCGCCGATGATCGCGACGACGAGCGGGAGGCCGAGCCGCGCGGCGCGCGCGGCCGACTCGGGCGTGCCGCCGACGCCGATACGCACCGGCAACGGCGACTGCACGGGCCGCGGGTAAACGCCCTGCCCGGTCAATGCCGTCCGGTAACGGCCGCGCCACTCGACGTGCGTGCGCGCGCGGATTTTCAGGAGCAGATCGAGTTTCTCGGCGAACAACTCGTCGTAGTGTTCAAGGTCGCAGCCGAAGAGCGGATAGGATTCCACAAACGACCCGCGCCCCACGACGATCTCGGCGCGGCCGTTGGAAATGAGATCGAGCGTGGCGAACTGTTGAAACACGCGCACCGGATCCTCCGAGCTGAGGACGGTCACGGCGCTCGCGAGACGGATGCGTTGCGTGCGCGCGGCGGCGGCCGCGAGGAGGACGGTCGGCGCCGACGAGACGAAGTCGGGCCGGTGGTGTTCGCCGACGCCAAACGCGTCGAGCCCCAACCGATCCGCGAGCTCGATCTGCTCGAGGAGTTCGCGGACGCGCTGGGCGTCGCCGGGGGCGCCGTCGCGCGCGAGTTCGGGGGCCGTGGCCACAAAGCTGTCGATGCCGAGTTGCATCGCGCCATTGGGCACGGGGGCGCGCGGGTGTCAGCGCGAAATTCGCGCGAGTGAGCGCGGAAGATTTCGGGTTGCCGAGTGCGAGGATTGCCGCCGCGCTGTGGGCATGGGCGCCAAATACCTTCCGACCGTGAAAGACCAGAAAGCCGCGAAACGTTTCGAGCGAACGCAGGGCGGCACGTCGAAATTTTTCCGACCGGCGGTGAAGCCGGCGCCGACGCCCGCGCCGAAGCCCGCGAAAAAAACCGCCGACTGAGGCGCGCGGCGGCGGCCGTGTTTACTTTTTCAACGAGGCGCAGAAGCGCGCGAGCCGCGTCACGCCCTTGGCGATGATCTCGTCGCTCGTCGCGTAGCTGAGGCGCAGGTAGCCCTCGGCGCCAAACGCGCTGCCCGGCACCGCTGCGACCTTCTCCTCGTCGAGGAGGCGATTGCAGAATTCTCCATCGGTGAGGCCGAAGCTGGAGATGTTCGGAAAGAGGTAGAACGCGCCCTCGGCGACCAGGCAGGTGATGCCCGGGATTTTGTTGAGTTCGGCGTGCAGGTTTTTCCGGCGGCGGTCGAACGCGACAAGCATCGTCTTCAGGGCGGCGGAAGTTTTTTCCTTCTCGGTCAGCGCGGCGAGCGCGCCGAACTGCGCGAAGGTGGTGACGTTTGAGGACATCTGGCTTTGCAGTTCCGCAATCGCCTTCGCGATCGGGAGCGGGGCGAGCGTGGTGCCGATGCGCCAGCCGGTCATCGCGTAGGTCTTGGAAAACCCGGCGACCGTGATCGTGCGTGCGGCGGCCTCGGGGCTGAGCGTGGCGACGCAGGTCGGCGTCACGCCGTCATAGACGAGGTGCTCATACATCTCGTCGGAGAGGATGTAGAGGTTGTGGCGCACGGCGACGTCGACGATGGCGGCGAGCTCGGCGCGCGAGTAGACGGCGCCGGTGGGGTTCGAGGGCGAGTTGAGGATGAGGAGCTTGGTGCGCGGCGTGATCGCGGACTCGACCATCGCGGGCGTGAGGCGGAAGCCGGTGCGGTCGTCGGCGAGGACGAATTTCGGCACGGCGCCGGCGAGTTTCACCATCTCGGGATAGCTCACCCAATAGGGCGCCGGCACGATGACCTCGTCGCCCGGCGAACACGTCGCGAGCACACCGAGGTAGCAGTTAAATTTTCCGCCCGGCGAAACGATCACCTGCGCGGTCGTGGCGTGGAGGCCGTATTCGGCGGCGTAGCGCGTGATGATGGCCTGACGCAGCGGCTCGATGCCGGGGGTGGGGGCGTATTTGGTCTTGCCGCCGCGGAGGGCGGTGATGCACGCGTCCTTGATGTGCTCGGGCGTGTCGAAGTCGGGTTCGCCGGCGGCGAAGCTGCACACGTCCTGGCCGGCGGCGATGAGGGCCTTGGCTTTGGAGTCGACGGCGAGCGTCGGGGACGGCGAGACGTTTTGGGCCCAGATGGAGAGAGCGCGGGGAGTGGAGGACATGTGCGTGAGAGGCCCACTAAAGGGAACGGCTCCGCGCGAAGGCAAGCCCCCGTCGCGTCCTGCGGTCGTGCCGCGTCCTGCGCGCGGGAAACGGCGCGCGCGGTCAGCCGCGCGATTTTTTCGCGGGCTTCGCCGGCAGCGCCTCGAGGGCGAGGCGGACGAGTTCGCCGACGCTGGCGCGCTTGAGCTTGGCGTAGCGTTTCAGGCGGGCGCGCTGTTCGGCCGGGACGCGCACGGAAATCTGCCGGTGCGGATCGCGCGTGATGGCGCAGCCCTCGAAATCAAACGCATCGAGCGCGAGGCGCACAACCGCGCTGGCCGAATCGAGGCCCCGCGCGGCGCGCTGAGTCCCGATCATTTTCAGCAGCGACTGGGGTAGGTCGAGGGTGAGTGGCGCGGCGGTTTTTTTGGATTTTTTGGCCATGGGGGTAGGAGGGTGGGCGGAAACAGCCAGCGGCGTCGGCACGCCGCAACGACATTTTTCAGCGCGCCGCGGGCGGGCGGCCGCGCGCGAGCAACCACTCGTAGGCTTCGATGGGGGAGTCGACGGCGTGGTGCGCGAGCGCCCGGATTTCGTCGCGGATGATCCGCGTGTGGCGGATGAGCAGCGTGTCGACGGCGCAGGCGGCGCCGCCCTGCACGTCCACGTCGGCATCGCCGACGAAGATCGTGTGGCGCGCGTCGACGTCGAGGCGGCGGAGAATTTCGCGCAGGCCCTCGGGTTCGGGTTTGTGGGTCGGCAAATCGTCGCCGTAGACGACGGTGGCGAAGTAGTCCGTCAGGCCGTGCGCGGCGAGCACCTCCACGCCGCTCGCGCGATCGCGGCCGGTCCAGATCGCGAGCGTGGTGCCGCGGGCGCGCAGTTCGCCGAGCAGCGCGATGGCGCCGTCGAACGGGCGGATGAGGCCGTGGTTGGCGCGATGGAAGGCCTCCATGCGTTCGAGCGCGGCGGGCACGTGGCGGGGTTCACCGACGAGCCCGGGCATGAAACTTTCCGGCGGGCCGCCTAGTCGCGCAAAAATTTCCGCCGTCGGCCGCACCGGCCCGAACGGTTCGATGGCGTGCGCGATCGAACGCAGCACGAGGGGAAGGCTGTCCACGAGCGTCCCGTCCAGATCGAAGACGACGGCGCGGGGCGGGATGTGCTTTGAACTCATTTCGGAAGGGGGACGAGGCGGTCGGCCGGCGGCGTTGGCAGGTCCGCCGCGAGCGAGGCCGGCGCAAACGCGTCCGGCGGCAGCGCGAGATCGAGCGCGGCGGCGGTGACGAGGAGGCGCGTCTTGTCGCGCGTGGTCTCGTTGCGCACGTCGAGGGACTTCAGGATGTGCTGGCCACCGATGTTTTTCAGATCGTTGACGCTGATCGTCTTGGTGACGCGGCCGTCGCGGGCGAGCAGTTCGATTTCGGTGGATTGGTTGAACTGGGCGTCGAGGTAGAGCCGCACGGCCGCGAGGTCGCCGAGCGCGGCGGCGGACGCGGCGGGCGGGCGCAGGGTGAAGAGATGCGCGGGGCGGCCGCGTTTGCGGACGATTTTTTCCGCCGGCACGTCGGGCCAAAAAACAAAGGGGCGCTGCAAATCAAACGCCGTGATCTCGACGCCAGGGATCGCGGGGAGGAACAGCTCGGTGGAGTCGAGCCGGAGCGCGGGCGCATCACCGCGGCTGCGCCACACGGCCGACTCCGACCCGCTGACGATCAGCAGGCGGACGGGGCGGCCCTCGGCGTCGGCCAACTCAAGCCGGAGCACGGGGCCGCGATCGGTTTGGGCGCCCCACAGGCGGCCCTTAAAAATCATCGTCGCGCCGCGGCGGGGCAACTGTTGCAGCTCGAGTTCCCAGTAGAAGGTCCCCGGCAAGCCCGCGCGCCGGAACCGCTCGAGGATGCGTGCGGACTCCGCCGCATCGGGCAACCCGATCTGGGCGAGCGGGCCGGCCGGAGCGGGCGCCGTGGCCGCATGGCCAACGGCGAGACCGGCGGCCACGAGGCAGGTGGAAAAACAAAACGCCCGCCAGAAAACGGCGGGCGCGCGATTGGCGGAATTGCCCATCAGGCCCTCACGGCTTCGGCGCAGGCACCGTCGGCGGCGGAGTGGCGGGCGCGGTGGTCGCCGGAGTGGTCGTCGCGGGAGCGGTCGTGGGGACGACGAGCGGCGTCGTCGCGGGGGCGGCGGCCGTGCCAGGGGCGGGCGCGGGGACGGCGGCGGACTTCGGCGCGGCGGGCACGACGATGGTCGGGAGCGCGCTGCCGGCGGCACCGGAGGCGTGCTTCCGCTCGTAGATGCGCCCGAGGTAAAGCGTGAACGCCAGCACGAAGAACGCGACCGCGGCGACGATGGTGGACTTGGTGAGGACGTTGCCGCCTTCCGCGCCAAACGTCGCCTCAACGGCGCCGCCGCCGAGCGAGGCCGCCATCCCGCCGTCCTTCGATTTCTGGGCCAACACGACCAGCACAAGAAACACGGAAACGAGGATGAGGAGCAGGGTGACGAGGAACAGGACGACGCTGAGGAAGTTCATGGGAAAAATGCGAACGGCGAAAAAATCAGACGCGGCCTCGCGTTGTCAATGGCGGGCTTGCGCGCGCGTTCGTGGCGGCGCAACCGGAAGTTCGCCAGCCGGATCGCCGCCTGAGAGGCACGGGTCCCCTGACCCGCGGACGGCGCTCCTCGCCGCCAATCTGGGCGCGAGGTCCACACCACACAGCGACCTGCGCGGACCGAAGGGTTGCGGGAGACGGCGCAATTTCCTTTCGCATTTGGGCGGAGGCGCCGTTTTCGTTCGCGCCCGGCTCCCGTCGGTTCGGGGGCCGAACTCGCTTCCCCATGAAATTGTTTCCCTCGTTGTTTTCCGGAGTTGTGCTCGCGTGGTCCGCGCTCTCCGCCGCAACCGCGCCGCTCCCCAACATCGTCGTCTTCATCTCCGACGACCACGGCCAGTCCGACTCGCAGGCCTACGGATCGACCGAAGTGCGCACGCCGCACATGGCGAAGCTCGCGAGCGAGGGCCTGAAATTCACGCACGCCTTTGTCGCCTCGCCCGCGTGCGGCCCGAGTCGCACCGCGTTGCTCACCGGCCTCTGGTCCGCGCGCAACGGCGCCGAGCCGAATCACAAACCGAAAAATCCCAACGTCGCCTCGCTCCCACCCGCGCTCCGCGCCCTCGGCTACGAGGTCGTCGCGATCGGCAAGGTCGCGCACAACACCTACGCGAGCGGCCACGGCTTCGATTACGTCGAGGGCCCGAACCAGGGGTTCTCCGACACCGCCGCCGTCGCGAAATTTCTCGCGACCCGCGACGCCACCAAACCGCTCTGCCTCTTCGTCGGCACGCGCCACCCGCACGTGCCGTGGAGCCCCGTCGAGGAGCGCACCTACGATCCCGCGCAGGTGAAAATCCCGGCCAAGCACATCGACACCCCGACCACCCGCGAGCAACGCGCCAGCTATCTCACCGATATCACGAAAGCCGACACGCTGCTCGGCGAGGTCCGCGCCCTCGTCCGCGAGAAAATCCGCGGCGACACGCTCTTCATCTACACCGCCGACCACGGCTCGCAGTGGCCCTTCGCCAAGTGGAACCTCTACGACTCCAGCACGCGCATCCCGCTCATCGTCGCGTGGCCCGGCCATGTGAAGCCCGGCACCGTGAGCGACGCGCTCGTCTGCTGGCCCGATCTGCTCCCGACGTTCATCGACCTCGCCGGCGGCCAAGTCCCCGACGGCCTCGACGGTAAATCCTTCGCCGCAGTTCTGCGCGGCACCGCGACCACGCACCGCGACCGCGTGTTTTCCACGCACAGCGGCGACGGCGATTTCAACGTCTACCCGATCCGCTCCGTGCGCACGCGCGACTGGAAATACATCCGCAACCTCCACCCCGAATTCCAACACCACACGCACATCTCGCGCTCCTCCGGCCCGAGCGGAAACGTCTACTGGCAATCATGGCTCACCGCCGCCGAGAAAAACCCCGCCGCCGCCGCGACCGTCCAACGCTACATCACGCGCCCCGCCGAGGAACTCTACGACCTCACCGCGGATCCGCTTGAGCTGAACAACCTCGCCGCCGACCCGAAGCAATCCGCCCGCCTCACCGCGCTGCGCGCCGACCTCGACGCGTGGATGAAGCAGCAAGGCGACACCCAAACCGTCTTCGGCAAACCGCTCCTCCAAGGCGAGCCCGCCACCTTAATCGCCCCCGGCAACGCCAAGAAAAAAGCCCCATGAGAATCCTCCGCTTTTCGTATCTCGCTCTCGCGGTCTCATCCGCGGTTTTCTTTTCGTCGCCGGCCGTCTCCGC
>JBEANZ010000549.1:0-11855 GCA_041165185.1 Verrucomicrobiota bacterium
CGGCCGAGCGGGAAATGCGCCTCGCCGACGGCCTTGCCGCGCGCACGACGTGGGTCGTGATGACGACCAACGCCCGCCAACCCCCGCTCTATCGCGGCGTCGAACGCCTCGCCGCCGCCGCCGCGCTCGCGCGTTGGCAGCCCGATCTCGGCGAACACGATCTCGGGCCGGCGCTCCGCCTCGGGCACGCGCTCGCCGGTGGGGCGGGTCGCACGCTCCTCGTCACCGATCGGCGCGCGCGCGTGCCGGCGGGCCAGCGCGCGGCGGGCGTCGGCCGCGTGATCGAGAACGTCGGTTTCGCCGGCGCGAGCGTCGCGCGCGCCGAGGGCGGTGGCCACGCGTGGCGCGCGCTCGTGCGCAATCACGCCGCGACCGCGCAACGCCGCACCTGGCACCTCGAGAGCGGCGCGACGAAATCCGCCGAGCAAACCCTCGACCTCGCCCCGGGCGCGCTCACGGAAATCTCCGCGTCGTTTCCCGCCGGCGCCGACACACTGACGCTCCTGCTCTCGCCGGATGCGTTCGCCGCCGACGATCGGTTGCCGCTCGTGCGGCCGCAGCCGAAGCCGCTCGCCGTGCAGGTGGACGGCGAGGACGCGGCGGCGGAGTTTTTCCGCAAGATCGTCGCGGACGTGGACGGCGCGGCGCTCGTGCGCGGCGGCGCGACGCTGCGCCTCGCGCGCCTCGCCGCCGAGGAGGTCGCACGCGAACCGCGAGGCGGGATTTTTTGGCCGCCCGCCGATCAGCGTTCGCAGGCCCCGCTCATGCCCGAACCGATCACGGCGGAGCGCGACGCGCTCGTGAACGCGCTCAACTGGCAGGGTTGGTTCGGCACCGGCCCGCACGGCTACGCCGCGACGCCCGCCGACCGCGCGTTGCTGTGGCAGGGGCGCTGGCCGCTCGTGATGCGGCGCACGACACCGGGCGGCGCGCGCCAACTGCTGCTCGCGTTTGACTGGGCGACGTCCAACGCCCCGCGCCTGCCCGCGACCGTGCTGCTCGCGCGGCGATTCTTGGAAACCGAACGCGACGCCCAGCGCGCGCCCTACGCGGCGAACTTCGACTGCAACGGCACCGTGCCGCTCGCCGGCGTGCCGACGGAAGGGACGCTCACGCTCGTCTGGCAACCCGCCGCCGGCGGCTCCGTCGAGACGCGCAACGTCCCCGCCGCCGAACGCGGCGAGCTGCGCGCGCCGGGCCGCGCGGGAATTTTTTCCGTCAAGCGCGGCGACGAGCAGCTCGTGCGTGGCGCCGCGCAATTCGCCGATCCGCGCCAGGGCGATTTCAAGAACGCGGAGCGGTTCACCCTCGAAGTGCCCGCCGAGCAGCGCGCCGCCATCGAGCGCAGCACGCGGCCGGATCCGTTCGCGATCGCATGGCTGCTCGGGTTGGCGGCGCTGGTGCTCGGGAGCTGGTGGGGCCGTGGCCCGGGTCTCCCGACCCGTGAGGGCGCGGACCATCCCACGGGTCAGGAGGCCCGTGCCACGGCGCGATGAACTTCGGGGCACCCGAGTGGTTTTTCCTGTTGCCCGCGCTCGCCGTGGCGGGCTGGCGGTGGCGCGCGTTGCGGTTGCACGAACCGTTGCGCGCGGCCGCGCTCATCGCGCTCGTGTTGGCGCTCGCCGCGCCGCGCGTGCGGTTGGCGAGCGCCGGCCTCGACCTCTGGGTGCTCGCGGATCGTTCGGATTCGGCGGCGGGGGCGATGGCCGCGCAGGGTCGTGAAATCGAAACGATCCTCGAGCGCGCGCGCGGCACCGATGACCGCGTGCATTTCGTGGATTTCGCGGGCGAGGCCGTGCGCCGCGATCGCGGCGATCCGGTGTTTGCGGGCGGGCTGCATCAGACGCGCATGGGCGCGGCGCTCGAATACACGCTCGGCGAGATGGCGGCCGGACGCGCGGCGCGGCTGCTCGTGATCACGGATGGATTTGCGACCGAGCCGCTCGGCGTGGCGGCGGAGAAGATTTTGCGCAGCGGCGTGCCGCTCGATTTCCGGCTGCTCACCGAGCCGGCGGCGGCGGACTGGCGCGTGGCGGGCGTCTCCGCGCCGCCGCGCGTGCTCGCGGGCGAATCGTTTCTCGTGGAGTTCGCCATCGCGGGCCAGGGCGACGCGGAGATACCCTGGGAGATTGTGCGCGGCGGGCGCGTCGCCGCGAGCGGCACGGCCGCCGCGCGCGCGGGGGTCGCGCATGTGCGCCTGACGGACCGGCTCGGCGCGGGCGGGGCCGTGCGCTACGAGGCGCGCATCAAACCGGCGAGCGACGCGCACCCGGAAAACAACACCGGCACCGCGTGGGTCGAGGTCGCCGGCGGCCCGCGCGTGGTGCTCGTGACAAACTACCCCGACGATCCGCTCGTGGCGCTCCTCGGCGCGCAGGGCCTCACGGTGGAACGCGTGACGGACGCGTCCGCCCTCGGCGCGGCGCGGCTCGCGGGCGCGCGCGCGGTGGTGATCCACAATGTCCACGCGCAGAAGATCGCGCGGGAGTTTTTGGCGGCGCTGGATTTTTTTGTGCGCGAGCAGGGCGGCGGCCTCTGGATGATCGGCGGGGAAAACAGCTTCGGGTCGGGCGGGTATTTCGCGTCGGCCGTGGACGAGTTGCTGCCGGTGTCGATGGAGTTGCGCAAGGAGCAGCGCAAACTCGCCACCGCGCTCGCCATCGCGATGGACCGCTCCGGAAGCATGAGCATGGCGGCGGGCGCGGGCCTCACGAAAATGGACCTCGCCAACTCGGGCGCGGCGCGCGCCGTCGAGCTGCTCGGCGAACTCGACGCCGTTTCGATCCACGCGGTCGACACGAAGCCGCACGAAGTCGTGGCGCTCGCGCAAGTGGGGCCGAACCGCACGCGCATCACGGAGTCCGTGCGGCGCGTGGTGAGCCAGGGCGGCGGCATCGTGCTGCACGCGGGCCTGCGCGCCGCGCGCGCGGAACTGGAAAAGGCGACGACCGGTTCGCGGCACATGATTCTCTTCGCGGATGCGAACGACTCGCGGCAGGATCTGGGCGACTACCTCGCGGCCGTGGACGAGTTGCGGAAGATCGACGCCACCGTGAGCGTGATCGGCCTCGGCACCGAATACGATCGCGACGCCGACGTGTTGAAGAACGTGGCGGAGCGCGGCGGCGGGCGGATTTTTTTCAGCGCCGACGCGGCGGAGCTGCCGGCGATCTTCGCACAGGAAACCGTCTCGATCGCGCGGTCGGCGTTTGTGAAGGAGGCGACGGGCACGCTCGGCACACCGGGTTGGGCGGAGGTGGCGGCGCGCGCACCGGCGTGGCTCGCGACGGTGGACGGCTACAATTTGAGTTACCTGCGGCCCGGCGCGACGGCGTCGCTCGTCACGACGGACGACTTTGCGGCGCCGCTCGTGGCGACGTGGCAGCGCGGAGCGGGGCGCGTGGCGGCGGTGTCGTTTCCGCTGGGCGGGTCGTTTTCGGCGAAGGCGCGCGCGTGGGCGGGCTACGGGGATTTCGTGCAGACGCTGTCGCGTTGGCTGGCGGGCGACGACGCGCCGCCGGGCCTCGCGCTCCGCTCCGATCTCGACGGCGAGCGGCTGACGGTCGAGCTGCTCTACGACGAGACGTGGAACGCGCGCGTCGCGCAGACGCCGCCCACGGCGATGCTCGCGGAAAACGGCGGCGCGGCGGCGGCCGTCGCGACGCGTGCGCTCGTGTGGGAAAAAATCGAGCCGGGCCGGCTGCGCGCCACGGTTGCGCTGGCACCGGGAAAAATGGCGCGCGGCGCCGTGCGCGTCGGCGCGACAGGGCTGGCGTTTGGGCCGGTGGCGGTGAGCAGCTCCGCCGAGTGGAGCTACGACCGCGCGCGCCTCGCGGAGCTGCGGGCGTTGAGCGCGCGCAGCGGCGGTCAGGAGCGGCTCGACCTCGCGCAAGTCTGGCGCGCGCCGCGCCCGATCACGTGGCGCGACGTGCGCGCGTGGGCGCTGGCGCTGTGGGCGGTGTTGTTCGTGGCCGATGCCGCGCTGACGCGTCTGGGGATTTCACTGGTGCCGCGAAGCGCCGCCCCGCGCGGCGCACGGGCCGCAAACTAGATCGGGTTGCGCGTGAATTTTGGCCTGAAAATTTTCCCGAAAATTTCGGGGAAAATCTTGGCTTCTCAACCGGGAATTTCCGTTTCACTGTCGCGGTGCCCTGTCCCCGCGCCGGCCTCCGGCGCTTCATTCCCCCGCTACTTCCCATGTCACAAACTACCCTGAATCGCCGCGATTTCCTCGCGTTTTCCGCCACGGTCGCAGCCCTGCTCGCCGTCCCCGGCTGCATGACCCTGCCGAAGCAACCCCGCAAGCCGCGCCCCATCGCGGCCGGCGCCAAGATCCGCGTCGCGCAGATCGGTTGCGGCGGCAAGGGCTTCAGCGACATCTCCGCGCACGCCGACGAGGAGGTCGTGGCGTTGTGCGACGTCGATTGGGATGAGAAGCGCCAGCGCGGCGGCGCCAACATGAAGAAACTCAAGGAGCAGTTTCCGAAGGCGAAAACCTACACCGATTTCCGGAAGATGCTCCTCGAGATGGACGACCAGATCGACGCGGTGGGCGTCGCCACGCCGGACCACATGCACTTCCTGCCCGCCTACATGGCGATCATGTTGGGCAAGCACGTTTACGTCCAGAAGCCCCTCACGCAGACCGTCGGCGAGGCGCGCGAACTCCTCCGGCTCGCCCGGCTCAACGGCGTCTGCACGCAGATGGGCAATCAGGGCCACGCCGGCGAGGGCATCCGCCTCGTGCGCGAGTGGTATGGCGCCGGCCTCCTCGGCGAGGTGCGCGAGGTCAACATCTGGACCAACCGCCCCGTCTGGCCGCAGGGTTTCGCCGACTGGCCCGCCGCCGATCCCGTGCCGGACGGGTTCAACATGGACTGCTTCCTCGGCCGCGCGCAGGAGCGCCCGTTCAGCAAGAAAATCCACCCGTTCAACTGGCGCGGCTTGCAGGACTACGGCTGCGGCGCGCTCGGCGACATGGCGTGCCACATCATGGACTGCGCGTTTTGGAACCTCGACCTCGGCGCACCCACGAGCGTGGAACTCAAGAAGATCATCGACGGGAGCAAGGTCGCCTTCCCGAAGTCGGCGGTCGTCGAGTTTCAGTTTCCCGCGCGCGGCAAACAGCCGCCCGTCAAGCTCACCTGGTATGAAGGCGGCCTGAAGCCCGACGCGCCGAAGGCGTTCGCCGCGACTGACACCGATCCGGCGCGCACGCTCGCGCAGGGCGGCCAGCTCCTCATCGGCAGCAAGGGCACCGTTTACGACGGCAACGACTACTGCAACAGCCCGCGCTTCATCCCGGAGTCCGCGCACAAGGCGCTCGTCGACGGCGGCAAACTCCCGCCGAAGACGGTCCCGCGCGTGCTCGACGGCACGCCCAACAAGGCCAACCCCCACAAGGAATGGACCGCCGCCATCCGCGCCAACAACCCGTTGGCCGCCGGCTCGAACTTCGAATACTCGGTGCCGTTTACCGAGGTGGTGTGCCTCGGCACGATGGCGATTCTCGTGGGCAAGAAATTCACGTGGGACGGCGCCGCGATGCGCACGAGCCTGCCCGAGGCCGACAAGCTGCTCTACCCGACCTACCGGAAAGGCTGGAGCATCAACGAAGTCGTCGCCTGACGCGCGCGCGATTGGCTGCGGCAGCGCGGCCGTCACTCCCTTCACGCCGGCGGATTTTTCCGCCGGCGTTTTTTTTGCGCCGTTCCCCGGGTGCCGGGATTTCGTTGGCAGAGGCGCGTGGCCGTGTTCGGGAACTGTTTTTCGTCATGGCCCGCCCGCCTGGCCGACACCGCCCTTGCAAACGGCCGGTCCCGGAATTACCACCGCACCGATGAAAAAGTCCGCCGCCACGACCCTTGATGCAGCAAGGATCAATTGCTCGCCCAAACCCCTTTCCGGCCAGGATCTCGCGGATTTCTGGGTGGAGACCGACCACGCGCGCGATGCCTTCACCGACTTTCGCTCGAATCTCAAAAGCATTCTCGCCGAGGACAGTTCGCAGAAGGTGCTTGTCCACGGCCACCGCGGTTGCGGGAAGAGCACGGAGCTGAACAAGTTTATCACTGAACTCGGGCCGGAGTGGCTCGTCGTCGCGCTCAACGCCGGGGATTTTCTCCCGACCAGTGGCAATGAAGCGGCCGACGTGCTGCTGGCCGCCTGCACCCGCATCATCGAGGTGGCGAAGGAAAAGGAGCTTCCCGTCAATGAAAAGGCCCTCGCTCCCGTTGCCGCCTACTTCGCCGAGACCACGCGCACGGATACCGAGTCCCGGGAGAGCAAGCTGGAGACCGAGGCGGGCGCCGATGTTTCCGACGGGATTCTCGGAAAGCTCATCGGTCTCAAAGCCAAGCTGGTCGCGGCCCTGAAGTTCGGCAGCCGCACCGAGCAGAGCACGGTCCATCATGTGCGTCGCCGCAAGGGCGAGCTTTGCGCGGCCGTGAACGCCCTCGGCATCGCCGTCGAGACCGCATGGCAGGAGAAAACCGGCGACCGCGGCGCCCGCCTGCTCCTCGTCATTGAGGAATTGGACAAGCTCGGCCTCACCGATGCCCGGCAGATTTTCGTGCACGATGGCCGCATCCTGAGCGAGGTCGGCTTCCGCGCTGTCTACACCATCCCGGTCTTCACCTTTCACTCCGCCGACGCCGGCGCCATCCGCAGCTATTTCGAGCACGACCTCGCGCTGCCGATGATCAAGGTCTTCGATGCCACGGGTAAACCCTGCGTCGAAGGCCGGGCCGTCCTCACCAAAATCGTGCGCGAGCGTGTCGCGGCCTCCGTCCTCCCCGACGACGCCCTCGGCCGCCTCATCGAGCGCACCGGCGGCGTCCTCCGCGACATTTTCGATGCCATCCAGACGGCCGCCCAGTTCAATACCGTCCGGAAATCCGGGCGCATCGACCCGGCCGCCATCGGGCAGGCACTCGATCGCATGGTCACGAATATCGGCCTCCAGATTGCCTACCCGCCCGACGAGAAGAAGGAGCCGAAGCCGCTCCAGGAAAAGCTTGCCGCCATCGCCAAGGCGCAGGCCCAGGGTCGCACGAACCGCGCGCAACCCGATCCCGACATCCAATTGCTCCTCATGAGCGGCGCGCTTCTGGAATACAACGGCACGGGCTGGCTGGGCGTCCACCCGCTCGCGCGCGACTATCTCAAGAGCCTTGAGTTCGATGTCGGATGATCTGACGGAACTCGCCGCGTGCCTCGGCACTCCCGTGCCGGGCGTGTTCCTGCTCCGCTACCGGTCCGCGCTCGTGCTGGACGACTTGGTTTCGCGACTGCGCCCGACGCTCGACTCGCGCCTGTTGCACGAGGTCCGCTACGATCCCCGTGCCGCCGATCAGGAACAGGGCTCACCCTCCGCCCTCACAGCCCGGTGCCGCGCCCTTGCCGGTGCCGCCATTCCCGCGCTCTTCCTGCGACCCGAGCCCGGCGACATCGCCGAGGCCGCCCTCGCCACCGTCGCCTCCTTTTGGAAACAGCTCAATGCCCAGCGCGAACCCCTCGGCGCACTTTCCGCCCAGATAGTCCTCTGCCTCGACCTCGCGCAGACCCCTTTCGCCTTCAGCCACGCCAGAGACCTCATTTCCTGGTGCTCGCCTAAGTTTGAATTCCTCGCGCTCACGCCCGCGTCCACCAGTGAGAAACTCGTCCTGCACGGTGAAACGGGACGCAACGTCGCGGGCGCGTCCGCGCTACTCACGTGGCAGTCGCTCCAGCCTCTTTGGCAAAAAGTGGTCGTATCTGGCCACCCGCCGACAGCCGTAGATACTGAGCGCCTCCTCATCCCGCTCTTGAGCAGCGCCGTCGATCTCGGAATGGTTTCGGAAGGCCGTCGAATCATCAAGGAAGCCGCGCAGGCCTCCTTCCCCAGCGACTCCGTTCGCGCCCTGTGGCTCGATCTCTGCGGAGACCTCGCCGTGGCAGAGGGCGATCTGGCCGGTGCCCGGCGCAGCTACACAAAAAGCAAGATCATCGAGGAACGACTCGCCTCCACCGACCCGGCCAATGCCGCGTGGCCCCGCAACCTCTCGGTCTCGCTCAACAAACTCGGCGACATCGCGGTGGCGCAGGGTGATCTGGTCGGCGCCTTGCGTAGCTTCACCGCAGGCAAAAACATCGCCGAACGCCTCGCCGTCAGCGACTCCACCAATGCCGAGTGGCAGCGCGACCTCTCCATCTCGCTCAACAAGCTCGGAAACCTTGCAGTGGCGCAGGGCGATTTCCCCGGGGCGTTGCTCAGCTTCACCGAAAGCAAAGCGATCCGCGAACGCCTCGCCATCAGTGATCCCGCAAATGCAGTATGGCAGCGCGACCTGTTCGTCTCACTCGTAAATGTCGGCGACATCTCTGTCGCAAAAGGCGATCTGGCCGGGGCTTTGCGCTGCTTCACCGAGAGCAAGGCCATCGCCGAGGGCCTCGCCGCCAGAGATCCTGCCAACGCCGCGTGGCAGCGCGACCTCTCCGTTTCGCTCAGCAAACTTGGCGACCTCGCGGTGGCGCAGGGCGATCTGGTCCGTGCCTTGCGCAGCTTTACCGAGAGCAAGGCTATCGCCGAACGCCTCGCCGCTAGCGACCCCGCCAACGCCGAGTGGCTACGAGGCCTCTCTTTCACTTGCTGGTTGGTTGCGGCTAAGGTTCTCCAGCCGCAGGAGCGCTGGGCGGAGGCGCTGGCCGTCATGGAGCAGAGCCTCACCATTGACGAACGCCTCGCTGCCATGGATCCGACCAATGTAACCTGGCAGAACGACGTCAGAGTGAGCCGCCGGCTCGTGGCCGAGCTGCGCGCGAAGGCTCAGTAGCCGAGCCCCGCGAGAGTGCTGGCTGGTTCCTCGCGTCCGCCGACACGAGCGTGAGACACGTGGCGCGCGCGCTCGCCGTCATACCCCCACCTTTCCCTTGCCAGCCCGACGCGCGGGGATTTCCCTCGGGGCCATTTTTCTCCAATGAAAGTCCTCGTCGCCGACAAGATATCACCCAAGGGAGTCGCCTATCTGCGCGCGCAGCCGGGCCTCGAAGTCGTTGAGGCCTACGGCTCTTCCCCGGAGAAAATCCTCGAACTCGTCAAAGACGTCCACGCGATCGCCGTCCGCTCGGAGACGAAAATCACCGCCGCCGTCTTCGCCGCCGCGCCGCTGTTGAAAGTCGTCGGCCGCGCCGGCGTCGGCGTGGACAACGTCGATGTCGAGGCCGCGACCGAGCGCGGCGTCGTCGTGATGAACACCCCCGCCGGCAACACCATCGCGACCGCCGAGCTCACGTTTACCCATCTCCTCTGCGGCGCGCGGCCCGTGCCGCAGGCGGCCGCATCGATGAAGCGCGGCGAGTGGGACCGGAAGAGTTTTTCGGGCATCGAGCTGTTCAAGAAAACCCTCGGCATCGTCGGCCTCGGCCGCATCGGTGGCGAGGTCGCGAAGCGCGCGCAGGCTTTCGGCATGCGCGTGCTCGCCTTCGATCCGTATCTCGCGCCGAGCCGCGCGAAGGCCATGCAGGTCGAGGGCGTGACGCTCGACGAGTTGTTGCGCCAGTCGGACTACATCACCGTCCACATGCCGCTGACGGACGACACGAAATACATGATCGACGAGGCGGCCTTCGCGAAGTGCAAGAAGGGCCTGCGCATCTTCAACTGCGCGCGCGGCGGCATCATCAAGGAGGCCGCGCTCGTCGCCGCCGTGAAATCGGGCCAGGTCGCCGCCGCCGGCCTCGACGTGTTTGAGGACGAGCCGCTCGCCAAGGACAGCGAACTCCGCTCGCTCGCCAACGTCGTCCTCACGCCGCACCTCGGCGCCTCGACCACCGAGGCGCAGGAGGCCGTCGGCATCGAAGTCGCCGAACAAATCGCCGACGTGCTCCACGGCGGCGTGATCCGCAACGCCGTCAACATGCCCTCGATGGACGCCAACGCGGTGAAAGTCCTCGGCCCCTACCTCGATCTCGGCGCCAAGCTCGGCACGCTCGTCCAGCAAATCGCGCCGCCGCAGGTCGCCACGCTCCGCATCACCTACTGGGGCAAGATCGTCGACCTCGACGTCAACGCCGTCACGCGCGCGATCCAGCGCGGCTTCCTCCGCCGCATCAGCGGCGACTCGGTGAATTTCGTCAACGCGCCCTCCGTCCTCGAGCGCCTCGGCCTCCGCGCCGAGATCGTGAAATCGACCGACGACTCCGGCTACACCGACCTCATCAAGGTCGAGGCCGTGGCGGGCGACGGCGCGGCGTTTTCCGCCTCGGGCACGCTCATCGGCAAGGCCAACCAGCCCCGCATCGTCGAGATCAACGGCCGCGAGGTCGAGGTCGTCGCCGACGGCAAACTGCTCGTCCTCGAGAACCTCGATCAACCCGGCATGGTCGGCCAAATCGGCACCATCCTCGGCCAGGATCAGGTTAACATCGCCGACATGTCGCTCTCGCGTCTGACGCCGGGCGGCACCGCCTACATGGTCGTGCGCGTCGACACCGAGCCGAGCGAGGCCGCGCGCAAAATCATCAAGGGCCACGCGGCGATCAAGTTCGCGAAATTCGTGCAGCTATGAGCCATCCCATGGCCACGACTTCGTTCGTAGCGGAACGCGTGAGCGTTTCGCGCGAAAACCTCACGGTTTCCGCTACCTGACGAGCCGCCATGATCGTTCCGGTCCTCATCGCCGCGGTCGTCGGGTATATGTTCGCGGTGCCCTACGGCTACCTCGTCGCCGCGGTCGTTGGTTATCTGTTGGGCGCACTGCCCTTCGGCTACCTCGTCGCGAAGGCGAAGGGCGTGAACATCTTCGAGGTCGGCTCAAAAAACCCCGGCGCGACTAATGTGCGCCGGGTGCTGGGGAATGGACCGGGAAATTTGGTGCTGATTCTCGATGCGGCGAAGGGGGCACTGGCGGCAGGATGGCCGATCTTCAATGCTTGGTATGCACACCTGATCCCATTCAGCGACGGCGAGAGAGAACCTTTCAAATCTGCATTAGCCGCGGCCGATGCATCGTCCATGCAAATGGCAATCATCGGTCTCATCGCCGCCATCCTCGGCCACAGTTTCTCCTGCTTCACCAAATTCCGCGGCGGCAAGGGCGTCGCCACCGGCGCAGGCGGGTTCGCGGTGCTGTTTCCGCTCGGCGCGGGGATCGCCCTCGGCGTGTTCCTCGCGACGCTCGCGATTTCCCGCTACGTTTCGCTCAGCTCGATCTTGGCGGCGGCGTCGCTGCCGTTTGCGGCGTTCGCGTTCAAGGCGGGGTCGCCGATGATTTCGATTTCGGCGATGGTCGCGGCGTTCGTTATCTACCGCCACCGCGCGAATCTCCTCCGCATCCGCGCCGGCACCGAGTCCAAAGTCGGCCGGAAAAAGCCGGCCGCCGACGCCCCGAAACTATGACCGCCCCCACCACGATCAACATCGGCCTCTGCGGCTTTGGCACCGTCGGGCAGGGCGTGTGGAAACATCTCTCCGCCCACCGCGCCGAACTTGAGGCGCGCCTCGGCGTTTCTCTCCACCTCGCCCGCGCCTCCGTGCGCGACGCGAAGAAAAAGCGCTCGGTGAAAATCCCCGCGCGCGCCCTCACGACCGACCCACTCGCCCTCGCGCGCGATCCGTCGATCCACATCGTGTGCGAGCTGATGGGCGGCACGACGCTCGCGCGCGAGGTCACGCTCGCGGCGCTCCGGCGCGGCGCGGTGGTCGTCTCCGCGAACAAGGCGCTCATCTGCGCGCACGGCGCGGAGATTTTCGCGGCGGCGCAGCGCCACGGCGGGCATTTTTTCTTCGAGGCGTCCGTCGCCGGCGGCATCCCGATTATCAAGGCCATCCGCGAAGGGCTCGTCGCGAATCGTTTCCCGCGGATTTACGGCATCCT
>JBEANZ010000550.1:0-3792 GCA_041165185.1 Verrucomicrobiota bacterium
TGGTCGGGCGCGCGCCGGGGCCGGGGACCTCGCCGAGGCGGAGCATCTCGCTGTTGGCGGAGAGGGTGAACGTGGTCGTGAAGCGGCGGCCCTTTTGCGCGAAGGCGTTTTTCGTGACGGCGTTGATCACGCCGCCGGTCGAGGGCGCCATCCACGGCGGCGGGGCCTTGAAGACCTCGATGGTCTCGACGTTTGCGATGGTCGCGGAACTGAACTCGAAGGCGCGCGACGAGGCGTCGGAGCTGCCCGTGCTCGAGCGCGGCGGCGTGCCGGCGGCGGCGGGCACCTGGCCGTCGAAGGTGAAGAGCGTCGACTCCGGATCCTGGCCGCGCATGGAGACGGTGGAGGCGTCGGCGTTGGTGAAGTTGACCTGAAGGCCGGGCACGTAGCGGAGGAACTCGCCGAGGTTGCCGTCGGGCACGATGCCGAGCGTGTCGGTCGAGATGGCCTGCACGAAATGGTCCGCCTTTTTCTGCTGGTTGATCGCGGCGGCGTTGCCCTCGACCTCGGCGGCGACGACGAACGCGCCGAGTTTGTAGATGCCGGCGGTGAGGTTGAACTCCGCGCGCGCGACGGCGCCGGCGGCGACGGTCACGCGGCGGCGTTCGGGATCGAGGCCCGTGTAGGAGACGACGAGCTCGTAGGCGCCGGGCGCGAGCCCCTCGATCCGAAACGCGCCCTCGCGATCCGTGAGCGTGGAAACGGTGGTGCCCTCGACGCGCACCTCGGCTTCGTGGAGAAAGAGCCGCGTGCCGGCGTTGGCGACGGTGCCGGCGATGGCGGTGGTGGCGGCGTTAGCGGTGGCCTGTGCGGCGCGGATCGGGAGCGCGGTCACGGCGAGGAGCGCGAGCAACGCACGGAGCGCGAAGACGGCGGCGAAGCCGCGCCGGAAAAACGCGAGCGCCGACGCGCGCGCGGAGGGCGCGGACGTGAGCGCGGAGGGCGGGCCCACGTGGGAAAAACGCGAGGCGAGGTCGAGACGGAGAACAGGGTGCATGGTGAAACCGAGAGACGAGTGACGGGACAGGGTCGCCGCGAGCAGGCGGCGCGTGTCACGACGTAGCCAGTGCGCGGCGCGCTGACAGTCCGAGCGGGGCCGAAGGAATTCCGGGAGCAGAAACGGAAAACGCGCTCCGAGGCGACCAACGCGGACCAAGCGAAACTGGTGGAACCACAGATGGACACAAATTGACACAAATCTCCCGAGCGCATTCAGCGGGTGCAGTGTAGTCAGAGGCATTCGGTCGTGCCGTGGACGGATGCGTTCCTTTGGCCCCGGCGGCGAGTCACCCTCTGAATCCGTGTCGATCTGTGTTCATCTGTGGTTTCCTCCTGTCCGGGTCTGGCTGAGCGGGATGGGTGTTTGGCGTGCTCGCGCGTGAGGTGGTCTGCGCAACGCCCTCGCGCGCGCGCCGTCTTGCGCGCCGATGCACCGTCCGATTTTGCTGCGCTCCACCATGAAGATGATTTCGCCCCGCTTGTTCCCCGGCCTCTTGTTGATCGCGACGACGATGATCTTGCCGACGACGCAGCCGCCCGCGCGCGCGGCCGAGGTCGCGTTGCACTGGCTCGACACGCCGCCGGCCGGCACGGGCGGCGCGACGGCCGTGAGCTTTGGCGTGCCGTGGCCGCGCGGTGCGGTCAGCGCGACGCAGGCGCAGGCGCTCGCGTTGAAAACCGCCGACGGCAAATCTCTCCCGCTGCAAACCTGGCCGCTCGCCTACTGGCCCGACGGCTCGGTGAAATGGAGCGGCCTCGCGACCGTCGCCGCCGCGGACGCCGGCGAACTCACGCTCACCACCGCCGTCACTGCTTCCGCTACCGCCGCCACGCCCGCGACCGCCGCCGCGCCGAGCGTGCGCGTGCAGCAAACCGCCGCCGGGCTCACCATCGACACCGGCGCCATCCTCTGCCGCCTCGGCGCGCTCGGCGGCGCCAACCTCATCGACGCGATCACGACCGACGGGCGCGAGGTCGCGCGCGACGGGCGGCTCGTCGCCGTCGTGCAGACCGGCCCGGAACTCGATCACGACAGCGCGCCGCCGCGTGAACGCTTCGCGAGTGTCGTCGAAAAAATCACCGTCGAGCAATCCGGCCCCGTGCGCGCCGTCGTGAAAATCGACGGCCGCCATCGCGGCGCGACGAGCGGGCGCGCGTGGCTGCCCTTCGGCGTGCGGCTCTATTTCTCGGCCGGACAGGAAGCGATTCGCGTCGTCCACACGTTCATCTACGACGGCGATCAGGAAAAGGATTTCATCCGCGGGCTGGGGCTTTCGTTCGCCGTGCCGCTGCGGGAAAAATCATGGAACCGCCACGTGCGTTTCGCGGGCGAGGCCGGCGGCCTCTTCGCCGAACCGATCCAGCCGGGCGGCGGCAACGCCACGCAGCAGGCCGGCCAGCGCTTCGAGGGCGGGCGCTTCTACGCGCCGAGCGACACCGAGCAGCACGCGATCTGGAGCGACTTCAAGCTCACGCAGCCCACGCCCGACGGCTTCACGATCTACAAGCGCACGAATGCGCAGAGCTCGTGGGTCTTCGCCGGCGCGGGCCGGCGCGCGGCGGGGCTGGCGTTTGTCGGCGACGTGAGCGGCGGGCTCGCGATCGGCGTGAAGGATTTCTGGCAGTCGTTTCCCGCCGGGCTCGAGGTGCGCGGCGCGGCGGACGGCACGGCGCAGTTGACCGCGTGGCTCTGGTCGCCCGACGCGCCCGCGATGGACATGAGGCACTACGCGACGCGCGCGCACGGCCTCAACGCCACCTACGAGGACGTGCAGGCCGGCATGAGCGTGGCCTACGGCGTCGCGCGCACGTGCGAGCTCACGCTGTTTCCCGCGCGCGAGGTGCCCGCAAAAGCCGCCACGGTCGCGCAGGCGCAGTCCGCGGAGAAACGCCCGCTGCTCGTCGCCGCGCCCGCGTATCTCCACTCGACCGGCGTGCTCGGCGTGTGGAGTTTGCCGGATCGGTCGACGCCGCTGAAGCGCGCGGTCGAGGAGAAACTCGACTCGGTGCTCGCGTTTTACCGGCAGCAACAGGACGAGCGCCGCTGGTATGGCTTCTGGTATTTCGGCGACTTCATCCACAGCTACGGCGCGGCGGCGCACCAGTGGTATTACGACTGGGGCGGGCACGCGTGGGACAACACCGAGCTGGCCGCGCCGCTCTGGCTGTGGGCGAGTTTCCTGCGCACGGGACGGGCGGACGTGTTTCGCCTCGCCGAGGCGCATGCGCGCAACACGAGCGAGACGGACGTCTATCACCTCGGCCCGATGCAGGGCCTCGGCTCGCGGCACAACGTCATCAAGTGGGGCGACGGCGCGAAGGAAGCGCGCGTGAGCCAGGCCGCGCACTGGCGCGCGTTTTACTATCTCCCGACCGACGAGCGCACGGGCGACATCATGCGCGCGCAACTCACCGCCGATCTCGCCGCCGTAAAACACGATCCCATGCGGCTCGCGCAACCCGTGCTTCCGCAGGACCCGAAATTCCCCGGCCGCATCCGCCTCGGGCCGGACTGGTTCGCGCTCGCGGGCAACTGGATGACCGAGTGGGAACGCACCGGCGACCCACGCTGGCGCGACCGCATCACGGCGGGCGTCGATGCGATCATGGCGATGCCGTATTGGCTGCGCTCCGGCGTGCGCAACGGCCTCAACCCCGACCTCGGCAAGGATGCCAACGGCCAGCCGCGCCTCGGCCCGCTCAAGGGCGGCGGCGCGATGACGGTCGGCTATGATCCGGCGACGGGAAAACTTTTTCCCATCCCCGATCCCATCGAGGGCAAGCAGGTGCCGG
>JBEANZ010000551.1:0-11522 GCA_041165185.1 Verrucomicrobiota bacterium
ACGCGCAGGTGGCAACCGTGCGCGAGGCCGAACGCGTTGCCGGGAATCACCGCGACGCCGTGTTCGCGGACGAGGAGCTCGGCGATCTCGAGCGGCGGGCGGGAGGTGCGTTTCAGCCGCAGCAGGAAATAAAACGCGCCGTCGGCCGGCGGGATTTCCGCGATGCCCTCGGCGGCGAGCGGCGCGAGCGCGTCGCGCACGACGGTGCGGACGGCGGCGAGGGCGGCGATTTTTTCGTGCACCCACGGCGTGCCGGCGCGCAGGGCGCCGACGGCCGCGAACTGCGAGATCACGGGCGGGCAGATGAGAAGCGTGTCCTGGATTTTCCGCATGGCCGCCTCGAGTTGCGCGGGGAACACCATCCAGCCGATGCGCCAGCTCGCGAAACCGTAGGCCTTCGAGAGCGAGAAGAGCGAAATCGTGTGCGCGGCGGCGCCGGGAAGCGAGGCCGCCGAAAAATGCGCCGCACCATCGTAGGTGAACGCCGCGTAGGCTTCGTCGCTGATGTGGAAGATCCCGTGCGCGGCGCAGAGCGCGTTGACGGCGCGGAGCGTGGCGGCGGGGTAGACGGCGCCGGTGGGGTTGTTCGGCGAGACGGTGACGATTGCGCGCGTGCGCGGGGTGATCGCGGCGCGGAGGGCGGTGAGATCGAGCTGGTAGTTGGCGTCGGTCGGCACGAGCACGGGGCGGCAATTCGCCATCGTGATCATCATCTCGTGGTTGAAATAATAGGGCGTCGGCAGAATCACCTCGTCGCCCGGATCGCAGAGGGCGAGGAGGGCGTTGGCGAAGGCGAGGTTGCCGCCGGCGGTGACGAGGAGGCGGTTGCCGTGCGCGGGGCCGGTGGCGATGCCGTGATCGGCGGCGAGGTGTTGCGCGAGGGCGGCGAGGAGCGCGGGCGTGCCGGCGACGGCGGCGTATTTGTGGTTGGCCGGCTCGGCGGCGAAGGCCGCGAGATCGGCGAAGGCCTCCGGCGGCGGCGCGTAGCCGACCACGCCCTGGCCGAGCGAAATCGTCCCCGGATGCGCGCGCACGAGATCGGCGATGACGGGGATGATGGGGGACTGGACGGCGGCGAGGCGGCGGGATTCGGCGAGCATGGGACGACGGCGGGGCGAGCTTGCGCGGGCGCGGTCCGGGCACAAGCGGTGCGCGGGAAAAAGTGGCCAACGCCCAACCCGCGCGCCAACTTGCCGGCCCCCATGAAGTTCTCCGCCCTGTTTCGCGTCCTCGTTTTCCTTCCAGCGCTCGCCGTCGTCGCCGCCGCGCAGGCGCCGAAACCCAACATCATCTTCATCCTCGCCGACGACCTTGGCTACGGCGAACTCGGCAGCTACGGGCAGAAGCAAATCGCCACGCCGCACCTCGACCGCATGGCGGCGGAGGGGATGCGGTTCACGCAGTTCTACGCGGGCAACACCGTGTGCGCGCCGTCGCGCAGCGTGCTCATGACCGGCCGCCACATGGGCCACACGCGCGTGCGCGGCAATGCCGGCGGTGGCGCGCGCGGCGAGGCGCAGTTTCTCCAGCCCGGCGATGTCACGGTCGCGGGCGTCCTGAAAAAAGCCGGCTACGCCACCGGCCTCGTCGGCAAGTGGGGCCTCGGCGAACCGGGCAGCGTCGGCGATCCGCAGAAGCATGGCTTCGATTATTTCTTCGGGTTCTACAACCAGACGCACGCGCACAACCACTTCCCGAGTTACCTCTGGCGCAACGGCGCGCAGGTGCCGCTCGCCAACGACCTCGTGAAGGTGGGCGAGGTGCCGGGCGCGGGCTACGCCAAGGAGCGCAAGGTCTACGCCGACGACGTGTGCGCGCAGGAGTCGCTCGACTTCATCACGCGGCAGAAGGACGGGCCGTTTTTCCTTTTCGTCTCGCTCGTCACGCCGCACGCCAACAACGAGCGCTCGCGCGAACTCGGCGAGGGCAACGAAGTCCCCGACCAAGGCAGCTACGCCGGCAAGCCCTGGAAAGAGACCGAGAAAAATCACGCCGCGATGGTCTCGCGCCTCGACCGCGACGTGGGTGCGCTGTTCGCCCACCTGAAAAAACTCGGCCTCGACGAACGCACGCTCGTGATGTTCTCCAGCGACAATGGCCCGCACCGCGAGGGCGGCCCCGACTACAACCCGGAGTTCTTCGGCGCGAGCGGCCCGCTCCGCGGCATCAAGCGCAGCCTCACCGACGGTGGCATCCGCGTGCCCTTCCTCGCGCGCTGGCCGGCAAAAATAAAAGCCGGCATCGTCTCGGATCACGTCGGCTACTTCGGCGACCTGATGGCGACATGGAGCGAAGTCGCCGGCGCGACGCGCCCGACCGAGCACGCCGCCGACAGCGTGTCGATCGTGCCGACGCTCCTCGACCGCGGCGCGCAGCCGAAACACGACTACCTCTACTGGGAATTCTACGAGCAAGGCGTCAGCCAGGCCGTGCTGCTCGACGGCCACTGGAAAGCGATCCGCCTGAAGTCACTCACCGCCCCGATCGAGCTCTACGATTTGAACAGCAACCTCGCCGAAAATCCCGACGTCGCGGCGAAAAATCCGGAGCTGGTGGCGCGAGCGGAGAAAATTTTCACGACGGCGCGGTATGATAACGAGCACTGGAAAATCGGGGAGCCGGCGGCGAAGGGGAAGAAGAAGTAGGTATCGAGTCACCGGCCGGGGGCCAAGGCGCGGGGCGACGGATCAAGGCGCCGGACGATCGACCAAGGCACCGGCTGAGGCCGGAACTACGAACGAAGGCCCCGCGAAATGGGAGTGCTCGTAGAGACGAAAGTCCCGCGAAACGGGAGCGATGACGAAGGCTCGAGTTTGTAGTTCCGCCTTCAGGCGGTGCCTTGGTTTTCGGCGTCTGCGAAAAAAAACGACTTCCACCACAACGGAGCCACCACTACGTAACCCGCCATGTATCAATGGCGGCACCTGACGCCTGCCGAGCGTGCGGAAGTGCTTGCCGGGCGGATTCGCGCCGGGCGCGCGTGGCATCGGCCGCCTCATTTTCAAGCTGCCGGGCCGGCGTGGTTTCATGTGTCCGCGGCGTGTTACCAACACGTCTCGCACATCGGGGACTCGCCGACGCGCATGGACGATTTCTCGGGCGAATTGCTGGCCGCGTGCGACCGGGTGGACGCCGACGTTGCCGCGTGGTGCGTGCTCCCGAACCACTACCACTTGCTCGCGCGAATCTCGGTGCTCGGGGTGCTCACGCGCAAGTTGGGGCGACTGCACGGTCGGGCGTCGCATGACTGGAATCGAGAGGAGCGAGCGGCCGGGCGCCGCGTGTTTCACGGGACGGCGGATCGGTGGATTCGCTCGGAGGAGCACGGTTGGGCGACGTTGAACTACATTCACCACAATCCGGTGCGTCACGGTTACGTGGAGCGCTGGCAGGAATGGCCGTGGAGCAGCGCGGCGGAGTTCTTGCGCGACGTCGGACGGGCGGAGGCCGCGAGGATCTGGCGCGTGTTTCCGGTGCTCGACTACGGGGCGGGGTGGGATGAGCCGGGGATCTGAATCGGTGGGAGAATGGGCGCGGCGGGGTCTTGGCGGGCGTTTGTCGCGAAGAGAGGATGGGGGACGACCAAGGCACCGGCTGAAGCCGGAACTACAAGCGAAAACCCCGCGAATGGAGCGTGATAGTTGTGCCGATGGCTCGAGTTCGTAGTTCCGCCTTCAGGCGGTGCCTTGTCTGGTGAGGCACCGATCGGGTTTTTCCTCGCGACCGCGCCCGAACCCCGGCGCATCGGCGCCGCCCTACGTCGTGATGCCGAGGTGGCCGCGGGTGAGTTGGAAATTTTCGGCGCCCGACGTGTGTGCGGCGGGGATGCGTTGGCGTTGGGCGATGGCGGCGAGGAGAGTTTCGAGTGCGGCGAGATTTTCCGTCGCATCGTCGCCGAGGAAAAGATCGATGTCGTCGGCGGGGATCACGCCACGTTGCGCGGGATCGGCGATTTGGATCACCGGGATCAGAGGGTGGCCTTGGCGGGCGTGTTGGCTGACGACGGCGAGCACGAGGTGCGCGCCGCAGCCGCCGAGGCCGGTCACGTTTTCATCGAAATGATCCGACTCCGTGGCGACGAGGTGCAGGCCGGGCGCGGCCGGGGTCTGCCCGTAGGCGAGCGTGGCGCGCGCGGGCGTGGCGCCGAGGAGCGCGGCGGAAAAAGGCGCGTCCGCCAGGAGCGAATCGCTTTCGGGGAGGAGCACGGAGCCGCCGCGCGCAAGGATGTTGCCCGCGAGGGCGGCGAGGGCGTCGGCGGTCGCGCGGGCGACGGGCGCGGTGGAGAGCAGCCCGACGGCGAGCGCCCCGAAATCGGCGGTGGTCGCGGGCGCGGCGGGGAGCGCGGCGAGTTTTTCGGCGAACCACGCCTCGATTTTGTCGAGGGCCTTGGCGATGCCGCCGTCGAGCTGCACGCTCGCCCAGCCGAAGCGCTCGGCGGGCACGCCGGCGGCCGCGAGCTTGTGGCGCATGAGATCGTTCGGGACTTTTTCGCAGCCGTGCTCGAGGAGGAGCGCGGCGGCGACGTTGGGGTGCGTGACGTAGCCGCGGTAGGCGCGGTGCAACAACTGGTGCATCGACTCGCCGCCGAAGCCGCAGCCCTCCGTGTGCACAAGGGCGACGAAGCGCGAGAGGCCGTGCGCGGCGCCGATCTTTTTTTCGTTCAACCGCTCGGCGGCGAGGCGGGCGATTTGCGCGGCGCAGAGGCTCGTCGGCAACACGAGGCCGACGCGCTCGGTGGCGAAAACGGCGCCGGTGTGGAAAATGGAAATCGCGGCGTCGGCGCCCGTCGTCGTGCCGTCCGGCGACGGACGCGCTGATCGCGCCGTCACGCCGGCGAGGGGTTGTCCGTCCGGCGCGGGGCGCGCGCGGATTTCGGCGAGGCGCGTGGTGTCGGTCTGCGCCCAGTTGCGCCAGATCGAGACCTGGGAGTGGCCGGCGTGTTCGCCCTTGGATTTTTTGCCGGAGGCGGTGGCGAGCGTGAGCGCAAAGCTTTCCGCCGCGAGCGACTCGAACGCCTCGCCGTCGAGGTAGCGGCCGGCGTTGATGTCCATCTCGTGCACGAGCAGTTCGTGGCGCCGCGTGGTCGTCGTGATTTTCAGCGTGGGCACGAACGGGAAATTCGTGATCGAGCCGTTGCCGGTGACGAAGAGGACGAGGTTGCAGCCGGCGGCGATCTGGCCGGCGACGCCCTCGAGGTCGTTGCCGGGGCCGACCATGAAATAGAATCCGGGCGCGGTGAGCGGCGCGGCGTAGTCGGTCACGAAGTCGAGGCGCGTGCGCGGATCCTTTTTGTGCACGGCGCCGAGGGACTTGATGGCGATGTTGTAGAGGCCGCGGAGCTTGTTGCCGCCGGAGGGATTGTTTTCGGGGGAGACGCCGTGCCAGGCGAGCCGCGTCTGAAAGCCGGCGAGGCGGCGGAGAAACTCCCGCGCGGTCGCGAGATCGCGGACGCGTTTCATGAGGTAGGACTCGGCGCCGACGGCCTCGTCGATTTCGGTGAGCACGCCGGTGCCGCCGTGGCGGATGGTCTCGTGGACGATGGCCCCGGCGAGGGGATTGCCGGAGACGCCGGAAAACGCGTCGGAGCCGCCGCACTGGAGCGCGATGCGGAGGTGCGAGAGGGGTTCGGGCGTGCGGCGCTCGGCGCTCACGATCGGCAGCCAGCCGCGCACGATCTTTTCGCCGTCGGCGAGGGCGGCGGCGAGGCCGGCGCGGATGGAGAGAAACGCGTGCGGCACGGCGTCGAGCGGGTAGCCGCGTTCGCGCAGGAACGCGGCGAGGCGGGCGTTCGTGATCGGTTCGACGCCGTAGTCGACGGCGAGAACGGCGCCGACGTTCGGGTGCACCATGAAGCCGGCGAGGGCGCGGAGGACCTCGAGGGCGTTGTTGGGTTCGCCGGAGCCGCCGCCCTCGGTGTGCGCGATGGCGACGATGCCATCGAGCGACGGGTGCACGCGCGCGAGCGCTTGCAGGCGCGCGGTGAGCTGGCGCGCGAAACCCGCCGTGCGCGACGTGGTGCCGAGGATGACGATGAAGTTGCGCGTGCCGACGCCGCGGCCGCCCGGCCGGCGAAAACCGTCAAACGTGCCCGGCGCCTCGGCGAGCGGCGTGGGCGGCGCGGGCGTGAAGTTCTTTTCGTCGAAGGAAAACTCGGCGCGCTGGTCGGAGAAATTCGCGCGGTCCGGGCGCACCGCGCCGTCGAGCTGGCGGACGGCGAGCATGTCGAGCGAAGACTGGTTGCAGACGTAGTCGCCGGGCGCGACGTCGACGAGCGCGGTGCCGAACGGCAGGCCCCACGACAGCAACGGCTCGCCCGCGCGGATCGGGCGCACGGCGAAGCGGTGGCCCTCGAGCACGGTGTGAGTGAGCGCGTGCGGCCCGTCGGGCAACGCGATCGTGGCGCCGGCCTCGAGGCGGCGGATGGCGATGGCGGTGTTGTCGCCGGGCGCGGGGAGGCGACCGGCGGCGGCGAAGGGGAGGACGGCGGACGCCATGCGCGCGAGTGAAGCGGCGGGCGCGGGCGTGTCGAGTGCGCGGGCTTGCGGAAAAGATTCCCGCCGCAATTTTTCCGGCGATGAAAACCCCGCCGATTATCGCGCCCCTCCAGCCCGCGGACCACGAGGCGGCGGCGCGGCTGCTCCACGCCTCGCTCGTCGATTGGTATGAGCGACGGCTGCGGCAGGGGGAGCGCTTCGGCGCGAGCGCGGAGCCGTTTCGGATTTTCCCGGACGTCTACGCCGCGCTCGATCCGGGCGAGGCGGTGGCGGCGCGCGACGCGGCGACGGGCGAGCTGCTCGGCGTGTGCTTCGTGCACTGGCGGCCGACGCACGTGGCGTTTGGCATCGTGGCGACGGCGCCGCACGCGGGCGGGCGCGGCGTGGCGCGCGCGATGATGGAGCCGGCGCTGCGGCGCGCGCGCGCCGAGGGCAAGCCGGCGCGCCTCGTGTCGAGCGCGCTCAACCTCGACTCGTTTTCGCTCTACACGCGGCTCGGGTTCGTGCCGCACACGCTCTACCAGGACCTCGCGCTCACGGTGCCGGCGGGCGGGATGGGCGCGCCGCCACCGCCGGGCGCGGCGCGCGTGCGGCCCGCGCGCGCGGACGAGGCGCGGCGGATCGCGGAGTTTGAACACGCGTGGCGCGGCGTGAGCCGCGAGCGCGACCACGCGTTTTTCCTGACAAACACGATCGGCGACTGGCGCGTGTGGGTGCTCGACGACGAACGCGATCCGCGCGGGGAGCCGGCGGGTTTCCTCGTGGCGAGCCACGATCCGCGGTGCGTGATGCTCGGGCCGGGCGTGGCGCGCGACGAGGTGAGCGCGGCGGCGTTGCTCTGGGCGGCGCTCGATGCGCTGCGCGGGCGCGGCGTGGTGTGGCTGGTGCCGTGCGCGGAGGCGGGCCTCGTGCGCACGCTCTACGCGTGGGGCGCGCGCAACGTCGAGCTACACATTGCGTCCGCGCTCGGTGCCGTGCCGCCCGCGCAGGGGATCGCGTTTCCGACGTTTTTGCCGGAGACGGCGTGAACGCGACGGCGGCCTACGGAGCGGTTGGCAACGAGGCGCGATAACTCGCCACCACCGGCCAATCCGCCGGCGCGAGATCGAGCGAGGCGAGTTCGGCGGGCGCGATCCAGCGGAGCGCGGCGTGTTCGAGCGCGCGCGGCGACGGGCTCGCGGGAGCGAGGCGGCAGACGAACGGCATCATCGCGATCACGACGGTGCCGTAGTCGTGCGTGAAACGCGGGAGCGCGCGGAGAATTTCGATCTCGATGCCGAGCTCCTCGCGCAGCTCGCGGGCGAGCGCGGCCGCGGGCGTTTCGGCGGCGTCGACTTTGCCGCCGGGGAATTCCCACTTGAGGGCGAGGTGCTTGGTCGCGGGACGCTGCGCGACGAGCACGCGCCCGGCGCCGTCCTCGAGGACGGCGGCGACAACAGGGAGGGGGGCGGGGGCGTTCATCGCGGGCGAGCGCGCAGGCGCTTGCCCTTCGCGGCGGGGGCGGCGAGGGCGTAGAATTCCTGGAGCTTGCGGCGGAGGAGCTCGGGGGCGGGGAGCCGGGTCTTGTAGTCGGCGATCAGCGTCGGCGAGAGGGAGCGGGCGAGCGCGTATTCGACGACCTCGGTGTCCTTGGTCGCGCAGAGGAGCACGCCGATGGACGGGCGCTCGTGGGGCTTGCGCACGTCGCGATCAAGCGCCTCGAGGTAGAATTCGAGTTTGCCGAGGTGCTCGGGTTGGAACTCGTCGACCTTCAGCTCGAACGCGACGAGCGACTGCAGCCCGCGGTGGAAGAAAAGGAGGTCGACGCGGAAATCCCGGCCGCCGACCTGCACGGGATATTCCTCGCCGACGAAACAGAAATCGCGACCGAGCTCGATGAGGAAGCGGCGAAGATTGCCGACGAGCGCGCGCTGGAGATCAGCCTCGGCGTGGTCGGGGGGGAGCGCGAGGAACTCGAAAAAATAGGAGTCCTTGAACACGCTTTCGGCGGCGGGGTGCAATTGTGTCAGCAGTGCTGACACTTTTGCCGGCGCGAGCACTGCGTGCTCGAAACGGGCGGTGCCGAGCTGCCGCTCCAGCTCGCGGCTCGACCATTTTTCGCGGATCGCGAGGCGGAGATAAAACTCCCGTTCCTCGGGTCGCTTGGCGCGGTTCAGGATCAGGAGATTTTGGGTCCACGGCAATTGTGTCAGCAGTGCTGACACTTTTGGCGCGTGGCGGTAGGCGGCGAAAAACTGCTGCATCCGAAAAAGATTTCGCCGCGTGAAACCCCGCATCCCGGGCTGCTCCCGCTCAAGATAGCGGGCGAGGTCATCCACGACGCCGTCGCCCCACGCGGCGGTCTCGAGCTTGCGCGCGATGAACTCGCCGATGCGCCAGTAGAGGCCGATCAACTCGGTGTTGACCGCCTGGAAGGCGCGCTGGCGGGCGCCCTCGATGAGCGCCGCGACCTCGCGGAAGGCGGCCGCGTGGGGCGCGCGCGGCGCCAGCGCGGCGGCGCGGCCGGGGCGCGCGCTGGGGGCGGGAGATTTTCTGCGGGCGGGGCGTTTGGGCTTCATGGCGGGGGAGGGCGCGACGGCACGGACGGAGATGAAACTCGCGGGGTGCCGCAACTTTTCGCGGCGAGCGGGGTTCTGCGAGCGTGAAAACCTTCCTGAAGATTCTCCTGATCGCGCTCGCGGTGCTCGTGGCCGTGAAGCTGTTGCCGATGGTGCTCGCGCTGGGTTGCGGGCTGGCGGGGGTGGTGGTGGGGCTCGCGGCGGTGGCGCTGGTGGTCGCGCTGGTGATCGTCGGCGCGGGGGTGGGGCTCGCGTTTTTGTTTTCACCGATCTGGGTGCCGGTGCTGGCGCTCGTGGGCGTGATCGCGCTCGTGCGGAAAATTTTCGCGCGACCGGCGCGCGCCGCCGCGTGAGGTGGCGGGGCGCGGCGCGCCACCTCGGCCGCGCAGCGCCGGCTCAGTGCGATTGCACGACGGTCGCGAGCAGCCGGCACTCGGGGCAGGCGAACGCGTAGAGCATCCCGACATCGCCGTAGGAGACGTGGGCGTCGCTGTTCAGTTGGAGGAGAAACGCCATCGGCTTTTCGCAGGTGCGGCAGTCGGGCGTGCCGTCCGACTGGATCCAACTGGGCGCGCCGCCGAGCTTGCTCTTGCGGCCGGCTTTTTTTCCGGGTGCGACCGGGACGAGCGTCAGCCGCCGCGCCGGCAGGGTGGGAGCGGCGTCGGCCTCTTCGGAAGAAGCGGCGGTGGCGGTGGTGGCATCCGCAACGACAACGGCAGCGGGGGCCGACGTTTCCCGCGCCGCGAGCGAGTGGAAAATCGGATCCCATTCGCCGCATTCGAGACACCACCGCACCGTGACGGGCGCGCGCGCCAACACTCCCGCCGGCAACTGCGGATCGCGGAGATCGAGTTCGACGATGGGCGCGATCGGCGCGCCGCAACCCGCGCACAGCACCGCCGGATCGGCGGGCCCGCCGAAACGGTGAACGGGATCGGTGGCGCGCGCGGCGGGCGCTTTTGGCGCGGGGCGGAGGAGCCATTCGCGTTCGAACAACCGGCGCTCGGGCTGCGGCGGGCGCGCGATGGCTTCGACGAGCGCGGCGAACAGTCGCAGGCGGGCGAGAGCGCGATCAATTTCGGTGCCCCGCCACACGAAGGCGGCGAAATCACGAGAGAAATGCAGGAACTCGCCTTGCTCCAAGGAAAGCGTTTCGAACACGGTCTTCAACCGCCGGCAAAACAAAGTGAGCCGAGACTGGAGTTCATCCGTCGGTAGAAGCGAAGCATACACGTCGAGGCCTGTCGCTTTGCTGGCCGCGACGGCGAACCGCATGCGTGCGTCGTCGCCAGGGATGGTGGGCTTCCCAACGCCGATGGTGATGCTGGGCAGGTGTTGGCCACGAAACTCGGACGAGATATGCTTCAATCCAAACACGGCCACAGCCGCATCGCTCGGGTCGACGCGAAGCTGGCTCCGGTGACCCGCGAATTTCGCGTTGAGCAGGAACCCGCTGGAGTGTTCGACGCATCTAGCCCCAAAGGCGCGCTTGAGTGCGCGGGCCAAATTTCTCCCGGCGTCTCGTGCGGCTGCGACACCGAGGTCGGCGAGAAAGCCGCATACCTCCTTGTGCTTTCCGGCCCGGGCAGAATCCAGCGCCGTCATGCCGCGCTCCTTGTCGACGACGTTCGGATTGGCGCCCAGCTCGACCAGCTTGCGCACCATTGCGAGGTCGCCGTTTTGGGCCGCGCCCATGAGGGCGGTCTTGCCTTCGTAGGCGGTGTCCGGACTTACACCGGCTTCGACGAGTAGCTCGATGACACGGGGGTTCTCACCGTAAGCGGCTCCAGTGTAAAAGGCATAGCTCGCGCCGCGCTTTTTCTGGGGGCGCGCGCCCTGGGCGAGGAGAAATTCCACCAGGTCAGCGTGCCCACTTGTGGCGGCGGCGATCAACGGCGTCGCGCGCGGGGTGCCGCCCATCACCTCGATGTCGCCTCCGGCGGCTAGCGCCCTTTTTGCCCGTGGGAGGTTGCCGTGTTTCGCCGCGTAGAGGAGTTCCAGCGAGGGATCGATTTGGGCACCGAGCCGTTCAAGGTAGGCGACGGTCGCGGACTCGCCCTCACCCAACGCGGCGGAGAGGGCGGTCTCTTTGCCGTGGCGGCGATTGGGGTCGGCGCCGAAGTCGATCAGCGCTTTCACTTGGGGCAGCGCATCGTTTTGAGCCACCCATTGGAGGACGGGGCCGAGGCTGGTGCGTTGCTCTGGATTGGCTCCGCGTTCCAGCAAGAGCCGCATGATGGGCCCGTAATTTTTACCACGCCCCAAGGCACCCGCCAACGCGCGGTCGAGTTCAGCTTTCGTCAGGGGCGGGTTGGCCTCGGCGAGGAGTTTTCTTACGGCGGGGAGGTCGCCGTCGTGAACCAACTTCGGCAGGAGATCGCGGTTTAGTTTTTTCATGGGGCTGAGGGCGAATAGGAAGAGGGGATCTCGGAGCGGGGGGGGTGAATCGGGGGGCGACGGCGGGGCGGGT
>JBEANZ010000552.1:0-11824 GCA_041165185.1 Verrucomicrobiota bacterium
TGACGTTCTCGTCGGTCGGCGCCACCGACCTCTCGATCCTGAGCAAGGCCGGAAACCTCAACTTCCTTGAGCCGGTGAACCTGAACTCGAGCAGCTACAAGACGCCCGGACCGTAATCGCCCGGGGACAATTCCTTCCGTCACAAGGCGGCCGGCTCACGCCGGCCGTCTTTTTTGTTTCGGAGGGGAGGGCCAAAGCAAGCGTTCAACGCGCGCACCCCAAAGGCCGGGCAAACAACTCGTAGAGCGAGCGGATGAAAGCATCCAAGGCTGGGAAGACCAAGAGGCAGGGCAAGCGGGGTAGGGCAGCGCACGCGCAGTGACCGGGCGCAAATGCTTCAGAGAAGCACATCGCGCGAGCGGACAGACGCCCGCCCGGATCGCACACATGGGTGGACATCAATCTTTCCACGCTGCGGGCGTGGCTTTGCGGGCGCCGGACGGAGGACCTCGCCGCCCTGAGTTCGGATCGCGCAGGTGCGCATCGTGGGCGGCGGTTGTTCCGGCGCGATGCAAGGGGCGCAGATCGGATCAACGTCGCGGAGGGTAGGACAGTAGCCTGGAATGGGACGAACTGCTCGGGGCGTGCAGGCCATGGCTCCCACCCCGTCGGCGCCACCACTGACTGCCTGCACTGCTTTCGGCACCAGATTGAATCGCGGGCCCGGCATGGGCGTCCGTGTCAGGAGGCGTAGTGCCTGTCTCGCACAGAGAATCGCACGGCAACGTTGTCAGGCGCACTTGGCCCTGACCCAGCCTATTTCCGCCCGTCACGGACAGAAATTCCTTTTCGGGTTGAAGCGTTCCGGCTACGTCCAGCGTAGGTCTGTCCGCGAGAGTGGGAATTGGCGGACGCGCTTGCCTGTCGCGGCGAAGATCGCGTTGCACACGGCGGGGGCGAGTGGCGGGAGCGCGGGTTCGCCGAGGCCGGTGGTCGGATATTTGGTGCGCAGGAAGTGCGTCTCGATTTTCGCCGGCGCGTCCGGCATCCGGATCATCGGGTAGTCGGTGAAGTTGCCGTTCACCACGCGACCGCGCTCGATGCGGAGTTCTTGGAACATCATCGTCCCCAGCGCATCGACGATGGAGCCTTCGACTTGGTTTTCGGCGCCGCTGAGGTTGACGATTTGCGCGCCGATGTCGGCGGCGCAGACGACGCGGTCGACCTTGAGCTGGCCGTCCTTGGCGACGGTGACCTCGGCGACTTGCGCGAAGTAGCCGCGGTGGCTGAAGTGAAACGCGACGCCGGCGCCGGAGCCCTTCGCGAACTTGGTTTTGCCCCACCCGGATTTTTCGGCGGCGAGTTGCAGCACGCTTTTCATGCGGGCGACGTTGTAGCTCGGTGCGGGGCCGCGACCGCCGGCGGCGCCGGGCATCTCGTCCTTGTCGCCGAGCAGCTCGAGGCGGAACTCCACCGGATCGCGGCCGGCGGCGTGGGCGAGTTCGTCGATGAACGAGTGCATCACCCACGCAAACACGCAGCTGCCCGGCGCGCGCCACGGGCCCATCGGCCAGCCGGTGTCGAACATCGTCTGTTCCGCGAGGTAGTTCGGGACCCAGCGTCCGGGAAACTCGTCGCCGCTCAGCGCGCCGCCGCTGCCGGGCGCGCCGCCTTCGCCGAAGGTGAAGAAGTGGTTTTTCCACGCGACGAGTTTGCCGTTGGCATCGACGCCGCCTTTCAGGAAGTGCAACCCGCCCGGCCGCATCTGATCGTGGCGGAGGTCGTCTTCGCGCGACCACGTGAGCTTTACGGGCGCGGGGACTTTCTGCGCGATGGCCGCGGCTTCGACGAGGTAGTCGGCGCCGATGCGGCGACCGAACCCGCCGCCGGCGCGGTTGAGGTGGAGCTTGATGTTCTCCGGCGCGATCCCGAGGACCTTGTTGACGAGGCCAACGCCGATGGCGGGGATTTGAGTGGGCGACCAGACTTCCATCACGCCGTCGTGCCAGTGAGCAGTGGTGTTTTGCGGTTCGAGGTTCGTGTGCGAGATGAACGGGTAAACGTATTCCGCGGTCACGGTTTTCGCGGCGCTGGCGAGGGCGGCCTCGACGTCGCCGTCCTTGCGCAGCGAGCGCGCGCCGGGCTGGCCGGAATTTTTCCGGGCCTGCGCGACGAAGTCGTCCCAGCTCTCACCGGCGACCTTGCCCTCGTCCCACACCACCTTGAGCTGCTTGCGCGCGCTGAACGCGGCCCACGTCGAGTCGGCGACGATGGCGACGCCGGGACACAGTTCCTTCACCTTGCCGTTGCCGGCGAGGATGAACGCGTCCTTCACGCCCGGCAGCGCCTTGATCTGATCGAGGTTGGCGCTGACGACTTTGCCGCCGAAGGCCGGGCACTTTTCGTAGATGGCGTAGAGCATGTCGGGGAGGCGCACGTCGATGCCGAAGAGCGGCTGGCCGGTGGCGATTTTCTTGGAGTCGAACTGCGCGACGCGCGAGCCGAGGAGCTTGAAATCTTTCGGCTCCTTCAACTGCACCGCGTCCTTCGCGGGGACGGGCAGCGTGGAGGCCTTGGCGACGAGCGCGCCGTAGCCGAGTTTTTTCCCGGAAGCGTGGTGGACGCTCGCGTTCTCCGCGCGGCACTCGCTCGCGGGCACGCCCCACGTCTGCGCCGCCGCCTCGACCAACATCGTGCGCACGGTGGCGCCGACGAGGTGGAAGTTGTCGTAGTTCGAAGGCGTCGATTGGCTGCCGCCGGCGCTCTGGCCCTTGTAGAGGCTCTCGTTGTAGTCGCCCTGCTCGATGTCGATTTCCTCCCACGGCACCTCGAGCTGCTCGGCGATGATCATGGGGAGCGAGGTCTTCACGCCCTGACCCATCTCGGGCTGCTTGGAGACGATGGTGACGTTGCCGGCGGGCGTGATGCGGACAAAGGCGTTGGGGCGGAAGTCGCCGCCGGACGTCGGCGTCGCGGCGTCGGCCGCGTGTGCGTCCGAGTCGGTGCGGATGTAAAACGCGAGCGCGAGGCCGCCGCCGGCGAGGCCGGTGAGCTTGAGGAAATCGCGGCGGTTCACGGCGCGCGCGAGCGCGGCGGTGGGGACGGGGAGCGTGCTCATTTGGCACCTCCCTTGGCGCCGGTCGCGAGACCGGCGGCGAGCTTGATGCCGGCGCGGATGCGGAGATACGTCGCGCAACGGCAGAGGTTGCCTGCCATCGCGCCGTCGATGTCGTCGTCGGAGGGCTGCGGGTTATTCTTGAGGAGGGCGGCGGCGGTCATAATTTGGCCGGCCTGACAGTAGCCACATTGCGCAACGTCGAGGTCGCACCACGCCTGTTGCACGGGGTGTAACTCGGCGCCCTTCGGGGCCGTCGCCGCGAGGCCCTCGATGGTGGTGACGGCGCGGCGGCCGATGGTGGAGACGGGCGTCATGCACGCGCGCGTGGGCTCGCCGTTGAGGTGGACGGTGCAGGCGCCGCACTGGCCGACGCCGCAGCCGAATTTGGTGCCGACGAGTTCGAGGTTGTCGCGGAGCACCCAGAGGAGCGGGGTGTCCGGCGCGGCGTCCACGGAGCGGGACTGGCCGTTAACGGTGAGCGAGTATTTGGGCATGACGGGGAGGGCGGGGGAAGCGGGCTGTCCGAGGGGGGAAAACCGAAACGCGAGCGGACCGTAGGGAAAAAAAATCCGCGGTCAACGAGCGATCCGGGTGGCGCGCTTTTCCGTTCGGCGGCGGCGGGCGCGCTGTGAAACCAAGGCCATCGCGCGATCTATTTTGCCACCGGGCTGCGGCGGAAAACCCAGTCGACGATTGCGGCGTCGTCGTGTTCGTGGCGCCACACGACGGCGAGAAACTCGGCCGGCAGGAGGTCGTGCGCGCGGAAAAAAATTCGGTCGCCACCACAGCAAAACATCAACGCCGACGGCAGCTCGCCACGGAGCTTGGCTTTCGCTTTCGGCAGCAGGCGCGGCAACCACGCGAGGCCGCGCACGGTCTCCGTTTTCGCCGGCAGCGTCGCCGGATCGAGGCGGGTGGCGGAGGGGCGGGCGAGTTGGACCGTGAGAAAATAATCGCGCCGCACCAACTCGATCGCGAGGGCGTGGTCGGGGCCGGGCTCGCCGTAGCCGATGTGATCCTCGGCGTAGTCGTAGAGGTTTTGCGCGGCGAGGCCGTGGGCGGCGAGCCAGGCGAGTTCGTCGGTGGAGAAAAATGCTTCGACGCCCCGCCGGCCATCGGCGTAGCGGAGGACGGCGTTATCATAGAGCGCGCGAAATTTCGGGGCGAAGTCGTGGTGGGACATGGGCGAGGGGCGGCGGTATTGAGGGTGGCGACGCAAGAGCCATCACCAAAATTTTTCGCGCGATTCCGGCTACGGCGATCCGGCGACGACCCGCGTGAACGCCGCGATTTTCTCGCCGTGGCGGATGGCACCCTCAGCCTCGAGGCGCTCAAACCGGGGATGCGCGAAAATCGGCGCCCGCACGGGTGGCCCGCCTTTTTCCTCGGCGAGGTCCTTGAGCGCGCCGGCGGCGCCGGCGATGGCGGCGTTGAGAAAATCGCAGTGGCGAAACAGCGCCGCGCGGTCACGCGTGGGCCAGTAGTCGCCCTCGTCGTCGATGGTCACCTCGCAACCGAGCCGCTCCCAGATGAGCGCGAGATCGATTACGGCGCGATGGCATTTCAGGAAATGCGCCGGGCCGTGGAGGCTGGCGTATTGCGTCTTGCTAAACTTCTGCAGCCGCCAGCCCGAGCCGCAGCCGGTGGGAACTAGCCCCTTGGTCTTACGCACGGAGGCCGGATAGCGACAAAGGCCGAACATTGCCGGCTCGCAGCCCCGCCCAACGTCTACGGTAAAAACCCAGCCCGCCGACGGCACGAGTTGGATCACGTCGCCGCGCGGCCACGTTCCAATGCACTTGTGTTGCACGGCCCACGGCTCGTCCGCCGCCGGGAGGATCGGCGTGATTCCGCGCAGCTTCCGGCGCTTGACCATCTGCGCGGCTTGGCGATGCGCGGACTGCACCCTCTCCAGCGCCCGTTCCGGCGAAACCGTGCGGCGCAGCCATTGGGTGTAGTGGATCGTGAGGCCCATCGGTCAGGGTAATTCGTCGTCGTGTTTTCCGCGGAGCCACGATTTCGGAGCTCTTGGACGCGCGGCCGCGTCGGCGGCGCGCATTTCGAGGTCCTTGACGCCGCGCTTCTGGAAACAGAACCAGTCGCTCCCGGAGGAAGCCGCCTCGACGGGGGTTTTCTCCCCGAGCAGGCGGCAGAGGTCGTTGAAGTGCTCCTGATAGGCGGAGGTTTCCTTCCCTCGGTAGCTCGCCCACTTTCGTTTGAATTCGGCTACGGTCATGTCGCGTTGGCTGGGGCGCGCACCACAGCGGGCCGGGCGAGACGGCGCAAGCGCGTTGCGCGTCTCACGCCGGGCGGAAATCGATCAGGCGCTTGAAGCGGTCCACTTGGTCGACGACGACGTCGAGGCGGGCGTTTAGGGCGAATTTTTTCTTCGATTTCCGGCCGACGAGCGCGGTGCCGTCGTCGCTCAGGACGAAGTGGTCGCCGTTCACGCCCGACGTCGCGACGAAGCCAAACGTCATCGATTCCACCAGCTCGATGAAGAAGCCGTTGGCGCGCACGTCGGTGATCACGGCGAGGAATTTCGTCTTTGGCGTCTTGGCCAGCTCGCGCTCGAAAAACTCCAGCGTCTTGATCTTCACGCTCTCGCGCTCGGCTTCGCTGCTGTTGATTTCGGTGAGGCTGAGGTGTTCGCCGAGGCGGGCCGCGCCCGGGAGATCGTAGCCGGCGCCGTCGGGGCGCGCGGGTTGGCCGGCGTGTTTCACGAGGTAGAAGTCAAACACGCGATGCACCACGAGGTCCGCGTAGCGGCGGATGGGCGAGGTGAAGTGCGTGTAGTCTTTCTTGTGGAGGCCGTAGTGGCCGTCCGGCTCGGCGCGGTAGCACGCCTTCTTGAGGCTGCGCAGGAGCGAGGTGCGGAGCGTGTAGCCCTGCGGGTGTGTCGCGAGCGTCGCGAGCAGCTTCACGACTTCCTCGCGGCGCGTGAGGTCGCCGGACGCGATGCGAAACGTCCCGAGCAGGTCGCGCAGTTCGCCGAGTTTCTCGGCGTCGGGTTCGTCGTGCACGCGGTAGAGCGAGGCGAGGCGGTGCGTGCGCGTGATGCGGGCGACGGCCTCGTTGGCCGCGAGCATGAACTCCTCGATCAACTGGTGGCTTTCGTCGTGGGAGATTTTTTCGAGGCGGTCGGCGTAGCCCTCGGCGTCGACGAAGATTTTCGTCTCGGGCATGTCGAGGTCGAGCGAGCCGTGGGCCATGCGGTCGCGGCGGAGTTTGCTCGCGAGGCGCCAGAGCGTGCGCACCCAGCCTTGCAGATCGGTGAGTTCGGCGTCGGTCAGCTCGCGGAGCGCGCGGCCGGTGGAGCCGGTTTGGTGTTTCGCGGGGAGCGGGAGCGCGCGGATTTTTGCGAGGTCATCCTCGAACAGCAGCGCGTAGGCCTGCTTGTAGGTGAGGCGCTTGCGGGAGCGGATGACGGTGTTGGCGTAGTCGGTGGACTTGAGGGCGCCGGATTTTCCGAACGTGAGAAACACGGCCTTGCACAACCGGTCCTGCGCCTCGACGAGGGAGCAGAGGCCGTTGGAGAGTTTTTCCGGCAGCATCGGGATCACCGTGCCGACGAGGTAGGTGGAGTTGCCGCGGCGCTGGGCCTCGCGATCGAGCGCGGTGCCGCGGCGCACGTAGGCGGAGACGTCGGCAATGTGGATGCCGATGCGCACCTCGCCGCCGTCGAGCGACTCGAGCGAGAGCGCGTCGTCGAAGTCCTTCGCATCGTCGGGGTCGATCGTGAACGTGGGGATGGCGCGGTAGTCGCGGCGGTCGGCGAGATCGGTGGGTTGGACGCGGTCGGGGAGGGCGGCGGCCTCGCGTTCGACGTCGTCGGGGAAGCCCGGCGAGAGTTCGTATTTCTCAAACACACCGAGCAGCTCGGCGCGCGGTTCGTGGGTGCGGCCGAGGCGCGCGGTGACGGTGCCGGTGATGGCGTCTTCGCGGCGCTTCCACTCGTGGAGGGTGACGACGACCTTGTCGCCCTCGGCGGGAGGTGGGCTCACGTTGCCCTTCGCCGGATCGGCGACAAAGATTTCGCGGGTGAAACGCGGGTCGTCGGGCTGCACGAGCCAGTCGCGGCGGACGCGGCGGAGGTTGCCGACCATGGTGTCGCGCCCGCGCGCGAGCACGCGGACGACACCGCCGACTTTCTCGCCGGCGCGGCGGCCCTTGCGGCCGGGAAACTCGCGCGCGAGCACGCGGTCGCCGGGGAGCGCGACGCCGGTGTCCTCGGGGAAAACCTGAAGCGCGGGCTCGCCCGCCGCGAGGCTCGCCGGATCGTCGCGCACGACGAAGGCGGAGCCGCCGGCGCGAAACTGGATGCGGCCGGTGAGTTCGCCGGTGCGGAGGCGCGGGGCAGCGGGAGCTTTTTCAGCGGTGGTCGCGGCGCGAGCGCGGGAAGCGGGTGCGGCGGTGGCGATGGCGGGGGGCACCGCGTTCGGCGTAGACGCGGGTGCGGTCGCGAGCGAGGGCGGCGCGGCGCCGCGCTTCGTCGGCGTAAAAATGGGGCGCGTCTCGGGCCGCTTCGCCTCGGCGGCGAGGGCGCGCGGGGCGATGCGGCCGTTGGGCAGGCGGGAAAACTCGCCGCCTTTCAGCAGGAGGCGCACCTCCTGGGCGAGCATGGGGCGCTGTTTCTTGTTCAGTTGGAGCCGGCGGCTGAGCTCGTGTTCGTTGCCGGGGGCGTAGTCGGGCGCACGCAGAAGGGCGTGCAGGCGGTCGCGGAGATTCATGTAATAATTGGGCGGCGCGGCGGGGCGGCGGCGCTTTGGGACTGGCCTCACGAAAGGGCGGGCCGTAGCGTCCGGCGATGAAAATCGTCCACGTGGCGAGCGAGCTATTTCCCTATATGAAAACCGGCGGGCTGGCCGACGCGGTCGGCGCGCTGGCGACCGCGCTGGCGGACAACGGCCACGAGGTTTCCGTGTTTTTGCCGGGCTACCGGGCCGCGCTCGAGCACCCGGAGGCGGCGGCGGCGAAGCGCGCCTTTCGCCTGAAAATCGAGATGGGGGCGGACGAGCTTTCGGGTGACGTGCGGAGTTTTTCGCCGCGGAAAAACCTCACGGTCTACCTCGTGTGCCGGGAGGAATTTTTCGACCGGAAGAACCCCTACGGCACCGGCGAGCGCGACTACGACGACAACGCGGATCGGTTTACGTTTTTCTGCAAGGGGGTCGTCGAGACGCTGCGGCTCGGGGACATCCAGGCGGACATCGTGCACAGCCACGATTGGCAGGCGGCGCTGCTGCCGCTGCTCGTGCGCGAGGCCGAGCGTCGGCACGGCGCGACGCTGGCGCTGAAGACGGTGTTCACGATCCACAATATCGCGTATCAGGGGATGTTTCCGGCGGCCGCGTTTCGCCGCACCAACCTCCCCGACGATCTCAACCGGATCGATGGGATCGAGTATTACGGGCAGATCAACCTCATGAAGGGCGGCATCCTGTTCGCCGATCGCGTGACGACGGTGAGCCCGCGGTATGCGCGCGAAATCCAGACGCCGGAATTCGGCTGCGGCCTCGATGGCGTCGCGCAGACCCGCGCCGAGGATCTGGTCGGGCTGCTCAACGGCGTCGACACCGCGATCTGGAACCCGGCGACGGACGCGCTCCTGCCGGCGCGCTACTCGGCGGCGAACCTCGCGGGCAAGGCGGCGTGTCGCGATGAGCTGCTGCGCCGCGCGGGCTTCGCGGCGGAGTTTGCGGGGCCGGTGTTCGGCATGGTGTGCCGGTTCGCCGAGCAGAAGGGCGTCGACCTCGTGCTGGCCAACCGGGATTTTTTCCTCGGGGGCGACGTCCGCCTCGTGGTGCTCGGCGCGGGCGACAGGAAACTCGAGGAAGCGATGCGCGCGCTGGCGGCGGAGGCGCCGGGGAAAATTTTCCTGAGCGCGCGACTCGACGAAGGCATGAGCCACCTCATCGAGGCGGGCGGCGATTTCTTCGTCATGCCGTCGCGCTTCGAGCCGTGCGGGCTGAACCAAATGTATTCCCAAGCCTACGGGACGATCCCGATCGTAAGCCGCGTGGGCGGGCTCGCGGACACGGTGAGCGACCTCGATGCGGAGCCGGCGAGCGGCACGGGCCTGATGTGCGCGCCGGAGGCGGCGAGTCTGCGCGAGGCGCTGGAACGCGCGCTGGCCTTGCACGCGGATCGGGCGCGGCTGGCGGCGGCGCAACGCCGCGGGATGGAGCGCGACTTCAGTTGGAAAACGGCGGCGGACGGCTACGAAAAACTTTACCGCGATTCGCTCTGAGGCGGGAGGGTGAAGTGGAGAAACCGCGAATGGACACAAATGAACGCGAATCCAGACAGCGGCTTTCCTCAGAATTCGCGTGCGCGCTCGGTGGAAGCCGTTCTCGGTTTTCGGTGACTTGGATTTCATTCGCGTTGATTCGCGTCCGTTCGCGGTTCAACCGCATTGTTCCGACCGAGGCGTGAGCGGGTCGCCGGCCATCGTTTGGTTGCGGCAGGATTTGCGGTTGCAGGACAACCCAGCGCTGCTCGCCGCCGTCGAACACGGCGGGCCGGTCGTGCCGCTCTACATTCTCGACGACGCGGGCGAGGGACGCTGGCCGGCGGGCGGGGCGGCGCGGTGGTGGCTGCGCCACTCGCTGGCGGCGCTCGACGGGGCGTTGCGCGAGCGGGGATCGCGGTTGCGGTTGGCGCGGGGTGATTCGGCGGAGGTGTTGCGCGCGGTGGCCCGCGAGGTCGGCGCAGGCGCGGTTTTTTGGAATCGCCGCTACGAGCCGGCGGCGGTCGCGCGGGATGCGCGGATCAAGGCGGAGCTGCTCGCGCACGGGATCGCGGCGAGGAGTTTTGGCGCGGCGCTGCTCCACGAGCCACACACGATCGCGAACCGGGAGGGCCGGCCGTTTCAGGTGTTCACACCCTACTGGCGCCATTGCCTGACGCTGCCGGTCGCGCCGCCGGTGAAGTTACCCCCTGGAAAAATCGCGTCGCCCGCGCGGTGGCCGCAAGGGGCGGAGCTGGCGGAACTCGAACTGCTACCGAAGCGCGGATGGGACGCGGAGTTCGGCCCGACATGGGAACCTGGCGAGGCGGCGGCGGCGCGGCGACTGCGCGAATTTGTGTCCACGGCGATGGGCGACTACGCGAGCGAACGCGATGCGCCCGGACGCGACGGCACCTCGCGGCTCTCGGCGGCGCTGCACTGGGGGGAGATTTCGCCGCGGCAGATTTGGGCGGCGGTGGAGGCGAGCGCGCGGGGCAGCGGGGTGTTTCCGCCGAGCCGGGGCGCGGGGACTTTTTTGACGGAGGTGGGCTGGCGGGAGTTTGCGCATCAGCTGCTGTTTCATTTTCCGCACACGGCGGAGGCGCCGTTGCGGGAGAGTTTTCAGAATTTTCCGTGGGCCGAGGATCCGGCGGGGAAAAAACTGCGCGCGTGGCAACGCGGACTCACGGGCTACCCGATCGTGGATGCGGGGATGCGGCAACTGTGGCGCACGGGCTGGATGCACAATCGGGTGCGGATGATCGTGGCGTCGTTTCTGGTGAAACATCTGCGGTTGCCGTGGACGCTCGGGGCGGCGTGGTTTTGGGACACGCTCGTCGACGCCGATCTGGCGAGCAACACGCTGGGCTGGCAGTGGAGCGCGGGGTGCGGGGCGGATGCGGCGCCGTATTTCCGGATTTTTGCGCCGGTGTTGCAGGGGCGGAAATTTGACGCGGGTGGCGACTACGTCCGGCGGTGGGTGCCGGAGCTGGCGCGGGTGCCGGCGGAGCATCTCCATGCGCCGTGGGAGGCGCCGCCGCTGGAGTTGGCCGCGGCGGGCGTGCAGCTGGGAAAAAACTATCCGCACCCGATTGTGGATCATGCGACTGCTCGGGCGGAGGCGCTTGCGGCGTTGCGGAGGATGCGCGCATGAACGTCGTCGTCGCGGGCGGTTCCGGATTGGTGGGGCGGCGGCTCGTCGCGGAGCTGCGGTGCCGCGGGCACACGGTGCGGCTGCTCGTGCGGCGGGAGGCGACCGGCGTCGGGGAGTTTTTTTGGGACCCCGCGTCGGGCCGCGTGCCGGTGGAGGCCATCGAAGCGGCGGACGCGATCGTGAACCTGGCGGGCGCGAACATCGCGGAGCGGCGCTGGACGGCGGCGCGGCGGGAGGAGATTTTTCGCAGCCGCATCGAGGCGACGCGCACGCTAGTGACGGCGTTGGACCGCGTGGCGCGGCGGCCGGAGGTCTTGATCAACGCGTCGGCGGTGGGGTTTTACGGCGACCGCGGCGACGAGGTGCAGACGGAGGCGAGCGGGGTGGGGCAGGGCTTCCTGCCCGAGGTGTGTTTCGCGTGGGAAACGCATGCGGAGGGCGCGGCGCGGCGCGGGGTGCGGACGGTGGCGTTGCGGTTCGGGGTGGTGTTGGCGGAGGAGGGCGGGGCGCTGGCGAAACTCCGCCCGATTTTTCGGTTGGGGCTGGGCGGCCGACTCGGCCACGGTCGCCAGTGGCTGAGCTGGATCAGCGGCGAGGATGCGGTGGCGGCGATTTGCCATTCGTTGGAAAACCGGGCGTGCCGCGGGCCGCTGAATGTCGTCGCGCCGATGCCGGTGACGAACGCGGAGTTCACGGCGGCGCTGGCGCACGCGTGGCGACGGCCGGCGGTGGTGCCGGTGCCGGGGTGGCTGCTGCGGGCGGCGATGGGGACGATGGCGGAGGAGACGTTGCTGGCGAGCGTGCGCGCGGAGCCGGCGAAGTTGATCGCGGCGGGATTTGAGTTTCGGCACGCGACGATTTCCGCGGCGTTGGCGGCGGCGAA
>JBEANZ010000553.1:0-4647 GCA_041165185.1 Verrucomicrobiota bacterium
CAGTCAATCACTTAGCCCACTCGGAGAATTGGCGGTGCTTACGCAGGACGCCGGGGAGGTTGGGGCTGCGGTCGAGTTCGCTGTCCCGCCCTGCTTGCGGCGGGGCGGACTCGGAACCGGCTGAAGCCGGAACTACGAACGCAAGGCGTCGCGGGCGGACGACGCCGCACGCAACCCGGGGGCGGCGCGAGCGGGGCGATCCTACGCTGTCGGCGGCGGGGTGTCGGACGGGGGCGGAAGGGTAGGTGGCGGCGGCGAAAGTTTGTTCTCCTTCGACTGGCCGCGAATCCAGTTCCAAAGTTTGCCAAACTGGCTGGCGAGCGCGATGACGCCAATGATGATGAATTTCTTGAACGCGAGGATGCCGAGCCAGAGCGCCTTGAAGAAGCCCGCTTTCGCCGCGATGCCGCCGGCCACGAGTGCGGCGATGCCGTAGGTCGCGACCTTGTCGGTGCCTTCCTTGAAATCGGCGTAGCGGTGGCCGTCCTGAAAGTTCACGGCCGCGAGGAGGGCGGGCGTGGCGGCCTCGACCTGCGCGAGTTCCTTCATGCCGGCTACGGCGTTGAGCACGAGAACACCGCGGCGGCCGAGCATACGGATGTTGTAGTTGAGGGTGTTTTCGGTCGCGCCGCCGAATTTGAGCTCCTTGGCCCAGTAGAGTTTTTTCGCGTCCACATCGTAGCGGGGCGGCTTGGCCCAGCCGACGAGTTCGATGGAACCGTAGCCCTGTTTCTCGCGCTCCTTGCTGGCTTCGCGCACGCCGTCCTTCATCTCGCCGAGGAGCTTGGCGTAGTCGATTTTCGCGGCGTCGTCGTCCTTCACGTAACCGTCCTCCTCGAAGGTCATCACGACGGCCCAACCGCCGCCCTCGAGCGGATCGAAGTTGGCGGGGACCAACATGCCGAGCGTGCCCTTGCCGGAGGGGTTGCCCCAGAGTTTGGTGAGCACGGTGGCGGTATCGGAGGGATTGAGGTAGCGGAGATCGGCGGGGAGCACGGCCTTGGCGACACCGCCGGCAAGCGTGACTTCGCCGGACTGCGGCTTGAGCGCGGCGACAAGTTGGCGGACCTTTTCCAGGCGCGCGGCGGTCTCGGCAGGCGTAGGCGGGGCGTCGGCGGCGAAGGCGGCGGTCGCACACAGCGCGAACACGGCGAGGAGGGCGGGGCGGATTTTCATCGGTAGGGAAACGGATTCAGTAGGCGTGGCCGGGAAAGAGCAGCGAGGCGAAGGTGCGCAGCACGGGGGGAAACAGCATCCCGCCGAAGCGAAAGACCACGAACATCCCGATGATCCGCAGCGCGGGGGCGCGCATCACGTCGAAGTAGCGGCGCGCGGCCGACTCGGGCAACACGAGCAGCGGCAGGCTGCTGCCGTCGAGCGGCGGGAGCGGGAGGAGGTTGAGCACGCAAAGGAGGAGGTTGAGCGAAAAGGCGATGCTCAGGAGTTTCGCGAGGAACACGAAAATCCCCGGGTCCGCCGCGACGGCGATACGGCTCATCTTGAGGCTGTAGGGCGCCTCAAACACGTGCCACTCGACGCCCACGCGGAGCAGCAGGCCCGCGCCGATCACGAGCGCGAGATTCGCGGCGGGGCCGGCCAGCGCCATCAACGCGGCGCGGCGCGGATATTTGCGCGCCCACTCCGGATCGTAGGGCGCGCTGGCCCAGCCCATGATCCAGCCGCCGAAGAGCCAGCTCAGGATCGGCACGACGACCATGCCCATGATCTCGCGGCGGATGTGGGGCAGGGGATTGAGGGAGACCTGGCCGCCGCGGCTCGCGGTGTCGTCGCCGAGTCGCAGCGCGCTCCAGGCATGGGCGGCCTCGTGGCAGACGGTGGAAAAGAGAAACACCGCATACCAGAGGACACCCTCGGCGAAGTCGGTGTTCATGGCGGCGGAGCGAAGCCGACGGCTCCACGCGGTGAAAGCCCAAAAGCTCCGCGCGCAAAAATGCACGCGCGGATCGAAGCGCGCTTGCGCGCGAATGCGTTTTCCCAATTTTCCCGCGCATGAAACTCCTTGTGCTGTTCTGCGGCGTGGCGGTGGGCGTGGCGACGAGCGGTTGCTACACGAATCCCGTGACCGGCCGAAAATCGATGGTGCTGATCTCCCAGCAGCAGGAACTCGCGATCGGGGCGCAGTCGTTTGCGGACACGCGGGGGAAGGAAAAAATCTCGGCCGCGCCCGCCGAAATCGATCGCGTGCGCCGCGTGGGCGAGCGCATCGCCAAGGCCGTGGGCGAACAGATGCCGGACGCGAAGTGGGAGTTCGTGGTGTTCGACTCGCCCGCGGTGAACGCGTTCGCGCTGCCCGGTGGCAAGGTCGGCGTCTATTCGGGCCTGCTCCGCCTCGCGGAGAGCGACGCCGAGCTCGCCATCGTGATGGGCCACGAAATCGGCCACGTGATCGCGCGGCACGGGGCGGAGCGGATGTCGGAGGCGATGGCCATCGAGGGCTTCGGCGCGATCGCGGCGACGGTGGCCGAGGGGAAATACGACGGGCAGACCGTCGGCATGTTCAAGCAGTTCTACGGGCTGGGCACGACGATTGGGATCCTGCTGCCGCATTCGCGGGGCAACGAGAGCGAGGCCGATCGCATGGGGCTCATCTACGCGGCGCGCGCCGGCTACGACCCGCGCGCGGCGATCGGGTTTTGGAAGAAGATGGCGGCGCAGAGCGCGGCGGGCGGCGGCGCGAAACCGCCGCCGTGGATGTCGACGCACCCGGCCGACGAGAAACGCATCGCCGATCTCGGCGCCGCGATGCCGCAGGTGACGCCGATCTACGAGGCGAACCGCGGGAAATTTCCGTAGGCGGGCGGCGGAGCGGCGGGCGTTTTTTTTGCGGTTGGCGCGCGGCGGGGAATTCGCCCACGGTCGGCGGATGTTCGATCCCGTTGAAAAACTGAAGGAGTTCATCCGCCACGCGAGCGTCTCGACCGACTCAAAGGCCGCCGCCGGCATGGCCGGCGCGCAGCGATTCGTGTCCGACCTGCTCGCCTCGCTCGGCTTCGCGGTCGACGTCGTGCAGACGGAGAAGCACCCGATCGTGTTTGCGCAGCGCGGCGGCGACGCGAGCTGGCCGCACGTGGTGATTTACGGGCACTACGATGTGCAGCCGGCGGATCCGTTGCACCTGTGGAAGACGCCCGCCTTCGAGCCGACGATCATCGGCCGCCGCATCTACGGGCGCGGCGCGGCGGACAACAAGGGGCCGCTGCTCACCAACATCACCGCGGTCGCGCAACTGCTCGCGGAAAACCCAAACCTCCCGCTGCGCATCACGTTTCTCGTCGAGGGCGAGGAGGAGATGGGGAGCCCGAGTTTCCCGAAGTTTCTCGAGCGCTACGCGGACAAGCTGCGCGCGGCGGATTTCGTCTATCTCTCCGACACGGCCCTCCCGAATGAGAACCAGGTCGTGCTCACGTGCGGCCTGCGCGGCATGGCGCTCTTCGACGTGCACCTCACCGGCGCGAAGGGCGACCTGCACTCGGGCCTGCACGGCGGCGTGCTCCGCAACCCGATCCAGGCGCTCGCAGAAATCCTCGCGACGCTCCACACGCCCGAGGGCGCAATCAACGTGCCCGGCTTCTACGCCGACGTGCTCGACGTGCATCCGTGGGAACGCGAAGAGCTGAAAAAACTCGGCACCGATGAGAAGGCGTATGCGGAGTTTCTCGGCATCGAGACGTTTTACACGACGCCGGGATTTTCGCCGTTTGAGTCGGCGCGGTTTCAACCGACGCTCGAGTTCAACGGCATCGGCGGCGGCTATCAGGGCGAAGGCACGAAGACGGTGATCCCGAGCAAGGCCTTCGCGAAAATCTCCTGCCGCCTCGTGCCCAACCAGGACCCGATCAAGATCAAGAAACTGGTGATGGACACGATTCGCGCGCGCGTGCCGAGCGGCGTGAAACTCGAGTTCGTCGACCAGCACAAGGGCGAGCCCTACGTCGTGGTGCCGCCCGGCCGCTCCAACACGCCGGCGGATCAATCGCCGGTGCTGGCGCGGGCGTTTCGCGCGGCGGAAGCGGCGGTGACGGAGGTGTGGGGCCGGCCGCCGCTCTACCTGCGCGAGGGCGGCAGCGTGCCTATCATCTCGGAAATCAAGCGCGTGACGGGGCTCGACTCGGTGATGTTCGGGCTGTTCCTGCCGGAGGATAATCTGCACGCGCCGAACGAGGGCTTCAGTCTCGACGTGATGGACAAGGGCATCGCGACTACGCGGCGGATGTTGAGTGCGCTGGCGGGGCGTTGAGGCGCGCTCCGGCGCGGAGCGTAGTCGTGGACGAGGCGTCCCGCCTCATGGTTCGGCGCGCCGAGTTCGGGCGCGGCGTCGCGTGACGGCGGCGCGGCGGTGGGCGACAAGGCACTGAGGCGGGACGCCTCAGCCACGACTCGGGTCACAGATCCGTCACGTCGTAAACTTCCACGAGGGCGACGCCGGTGTCGCCGTTTACGCCGGAGACTTGGATCGTGTAGTTCACGTTGGTCGCGGTGGAGAGGATGAGCGCGGCGTCGCGGCTGCCCTCGATCAAGGCGAACGCGCCGGCGCGGGAGTTGTAATTACGGGGGTGAAGGAAGCCTGCGCGACGGCGGCGGTGGGTGCGGCGAGCGAGGCGAGGAAGGGTGAGGGCGGTGAGAATG
>JBEANZ010000554.1:0-4962 GCA_041165185.1 Verrucomicrobiota bacterium
TAGCTGACGATGCCCAGCGCGAGCAGGAACGGCGGATCGCCGGCTTCAGGATCCCCGGCGGGGGCATCGGGCCAAAACAAGGCCAAAACGATGAGACCCGCGAGACCGGTGCCTCCGACGACGAGGTTGTAGGCGACCCGGCGGAGCTCCCACCACTTGACGATCTCCCAGGCCCCGAGTTCACGGCCGTCCCGGGTAAACATGCGGTTGAGCGCGGATCGGAGGGAAACGGACATCGTCATCGGGATCGTGTTCTACCGCCCTCACGCCGCCAGACACCGCACCGCGAGGTCGCGGAGGACTTCCTCCTGCTCGTGCGGGCGCTGGATGATTTCGGCGAAGGCGCCGATCAGTTCCTGTTGGTTGTCGATGAGCCGGCGCAGCGGCGGGAGCTTCGCGCTGCCGGCGAGTTTGCCGAGATACCACGGGTTTTGCGTGAAGAGGTTGAACGAGCTCTTCTCCGTCGCGCCGACGAATTTCGCCGCGTGTGCCGCCTGCGCTTTCGGAAAGCCGTCCAGCCCGCGCGGGCCCACGCGCACGTCGCCCGCGTCGACCAGCGCGCGCACCTGGAGGAGGATGCGGTTGCGGTTTTGCAGCGCGCTGATGACGGGGCGCGCATCGCCGCCCGCGAAGAAATGCCGGTGCAGCGCCGCGAGCGTCCACTTGAGATCGCCGCTGAAAAACGCCTCCGCCGTCTCGAAAAAATCCCCCTCCGCCGCGTTGGGCGTGAGCGTGGCGACGTGTTCCTCGGTGATGGCCTCGCCGGCGGCGGCGAAGTTCGCGAGCTTGTGCGTCTCCTCGACGAGGAGGCGGGTGTTGGCGCCGACCTTGGCGAGCAGCAGCTCGACGGCGCCGGGTGCGAACTTCGCGCCGAGCGCGCGCGCCTCGGCGAGCACGATGCCCACGAGCGCCTCGCCCCCGCCCTCGCCATCGCCGCCGGCGAGCGCGAAATCGGCGTTTTTCTCGCACCACTTCGGAAACGACCGCCGCCGATCCACGGGCGCGGCCGTCACGAGCACGGCGGTCTCGGCGGGATTCGCGGCGGCGAGGATTTGCTGGAGATCCTCGACGAGCTTGAGGGTGCTCTCGGCGCGGCCGGTGACGGAATCGGCGAGGAAGTTGACGTCCTTCAACCACACCACGCGCCGTCCGCCGAACATCGAGACGGTCTGGATCGCGTCGCGGAAACGGTTCACGGCCGTCTCGACCTCGCCCACGTTGCCCGCGAACCCGTTGACGATTTCGCGCGCAAACTCGTCCGCCCCCGCCTCGGCCGCGAGCGCCTCGAACCGCTCCCGGCCCATCCGCCCGACGAGAAAATCGTCCGCGCCGCCGATGAACGTGAAATTTTTTCCGGGAGCCATGCGCGGCCATCCCGGCGCAATCGCCCCGCCCACGCACGAAAAAAATCGCCTCGCCTGCCACCGCCCGCGCGAATCACGGTCCGTCCCCCGATGCCCGCCGCCGACCCGCCCGCCCCCGCCGCCGCGCCCTCGTGGCGCCGCGATGCGCTGCTGCTCCTGCTCGCGTTTGGCGCGCTGTATTTTTTTCGCCTCGGCAGCTACCCGCTCTCGAATCCCGACGAGGGCCGCAACGCCGAGATCGCGCGCGAGATGCTCGCGACCGGCGATTGGGTGACGCCGCGGCTCAACGGCGTGAACTATTTCGAGAAGCCGCCCCTCGTCTACTGGGCGACCGCCGCGCTCGAAAAACTCTTCGGCGAAAACGAGTGGTCCGTCCGCGCCGTGCCCGCGCTGTTCGCGCTGCTCGGCATCGTGATCACCTACGCCGCCGCGCGCGCGCTCCACGGGCGCAACGCCGGCCTGCTCGCCGCGATCGTGCTGGGCACCTCGCTGCTGTGGTTCGCCATCGGGCACATCCCGATCCTCGACATGGCGGTGGCGGTGTTCATGGCGGCGGCGCTGTTTTGTTTTATCCTCGGTGTGCGCGAGCCGGCGGGCGCGCGGCGGCGGTGGTTGTTCGCCGGCCTCTACGTGAGCATGGCGCTCGCCACGCTCGCGAAGGGCCTGATCGGGTTTCTCGTCACGGGCGCGGTGATGTTTCTGTGGCTGCTCGTTTTCAACCAATGGAAACGCCTCCGCCCGCTCCACCTCCCGAGCGGCGTGCTCCTCTTCCTGCTCATCGCCGCGCCGTGGCACGTGCTGGCCGCGATGCGCAACGAGACGTGGGCGCACCGCTATTTTGTCTACGAGCACTTCGAGCGCTTCCTCACGAGCGCGGCGTCGCGGCCGGGGCCGTGGTATTATTTCATCGGCATCGTGATCGCGGGCCTGATCCCGTGGACGGGATTCCTCTGGCCCGCCGTGCGCGACGCGCTGCGCGGGTGTAGGGCGGGGTCGCCGACCCCGCCGTTCGGCAGTGACGACGCGAAATCGGAAAGCGACACGCGCGGCGGAGATCCTCGCGGCGGGGTCGGCGACCCCGCCCTACAGCGCGCCACCGCCTGGTTCTTCGTCACGTGGGCCGCGTTCATCTTCGTCTTCTTCTCCGTTTCGAAATCGAAACTCCCGCCCTACATCCTCCCGATTTTCCCCGCGCTCGCCGTGCTCATCGGCGCGTGGCTCGCGAACATCCTCGCGGCCAACGACGCGCCCCGCCTCCGCTGGCCGCTGCGGGTTTACACGTTCGTGAGCGGCTTGCTCGCCGTCGCGCTGCTCGTCGCCGTGCTCAAGCCCGGCGCGATCATCCGCGCGCCGGCGCAGGCGCTCGCACTCCAGTTACCCGCGTTCGCGATGGCGGCGGCGCTGCTGCTCGGCGGGATTTTTGTGCCGTGGCTCGCGCGCATCCGTGGCGTGCGGCCGGCGCTCGTCGGGCTCGTGGCGACGATGGCGGTGTTTCTCGGCGCGCTGCAATTCGCCGCGCCCGACATCAGCAAACCCGGCACGAAACCCCTCGCGCTCCTCGTGCGCGAGCGCGCGCAGCCCGCCGACCGCGTGCTGCACTACCACGAGTTCTTCCACGACTTCACATTCTACGCGGGGCGCGTCGTCGATGTCGTGGCGTTTAAGGGCGAACTCGAGCTCGAGGAGGACGCCGCCGCGCGCGCCAGCGGACGCTTCATGGACGAGGCGAAATTCCGCGCGCTCTGGGCCGCGCCGGGCCGCGTGTTTGCCGTCGCGCGCCGTCGCGATGTGGACAAGGCGCTCTTCACCGACGCGACGTTCCGTTATCATTTGCTCGCCGAAACCCGCGACCACTATCTCTTCAGCAACCAGCCCTGAAATGTCCGCTCCCGCCACCGCCGCGCCCTACCTGCCGCTCACGCGCCCGACCATCGACGACGCCACCATCGCCGGCGTCGCCGAGGTCCTCCGCTCCGGCTGGATCACCTCGGGCCCCAACGTGAAGGCCCTCGAGGCCGCGCTCTCCGCCCACTGCGGCGGCCGCCCCGTGCGCGTCTTCAACTCCGGCACCTGCACGATGGAAATCGCGCTGCGCATCGCCGGCATCGGCCCCGGCCACGAGGTGATCACCACGCCACTCTCGTGGGTCGCCACAAGCAACGTCATCCTCGCAGTCGGCGCGCGCCCCGTCTTCGTCGACATCGACCCCGTCACGCGCAACCTCGACCTCGACCGCGTCGAGGCCGCCATCACGCCCGCCACGCGCGCCATCCTCCCCGTCGATCTCGCGGGCCTGCCCGTCGACCGCGACCGGCTCTACGCGCTCGCGAAAAAGCACAACCTCCGCGTCGTCGAGGACGCCGCACAATCCTACGGCAGCACGTGGCGCGGCCAAAACATCGGCGCGCTCGGCGACTTCGTTTCGTTCAGTTTTCATCCCAATAAGAACATCACCACCATCGAGGGCGGCGCGCTCGTGTTGAACACCGACGCCGAGGCCAAGCTCGCCGAGCAATACCGCCTGCAAGGCGTCGTGCGCTCCGGCTTCGACGGCATGGCGGTCGAGCTCGTTGGCGGAAAATTCAACCTCACCGACGTCGCCGCGCGCGTCGGCCTCGGCCAGTTGCCGCACCTCGCCGAGTTCAACGCCGCCCGCGCCGCGCTCGCCCGCGCCTACTTCGAGTTGCTCGACGCGCCCGCCGTCGCCGCGCTCGGCCTCGGCCTGCCGCCGCGCGATTTCACCTCGACGAACTGGCACATGTTCCAAGTCGTCCTCCCCGCCGACCGCCTCGCGATCACGCGCGCCGGCGTGATGGAGAAACTCCACGCCGCCGGCATCGGCAGCGGCGTGCACTACCCCGCGATCCACCTCTTCGGCGTTTACCGCCGGCTCGGTTGGAAGGACGGCGACTGCCCAATCGCCGAGCGCGTGTGCCGCAGCATCCTCACGCTGCCGCTCTTCCCGACCATGACGCGCGCCGACGCCGAGCGCGTCGTCGCCACGCTCGCGGCGATTCTCGCGGCCCACCAGAAATCATGAGCGCCACGCCCCAGCTCTCCGTCGTCATCCCCGTTTACAACGAGGAGCTCAACCTCCCCACGCTCTTCGCGCGCCTCTACCCGGCGCTCGACGCGCTCGGCCGCCCCTACGAAATCATCTTCACCAACGACGGCTCGCACGACCGCTCGTTCGCGCTCCTCGCCGCGCAACACGCCGCGCGCCCCGCCGTCACCCGCGTGATCGATTTCAACGCCAACTACGGCCAGCACATGGCCATCATGGCCGCCTTCGAGCGCGTCCGCGGCCAGGTCATCGTCACCCTCGACGCCGATCTCCAGAATCCGCCCGAGGAAATCGGCAAACTCCTCGCGAAGATCGACGCCGGCCACGACTACGTGGGCGGTTACCGGCTCGACCGGCAGGACTCGTTCTTCCGCACCTACGCCTCGCGCGTCATCAACCTCGTCCGCGAAAAAACCACGAGCATCGAGATGACGGATCAGGGCTGCATGTTGCGCGCCTACTCGCGCGACGTGATCGACGCCATCGTGCGCAGCGGCGCGATCAACACCTTCATCCCCGCGCTCGCCTACAGCT
>JBEANZ010000555.1:0-8224 GCA_041165185.1 Verrucomicrobiota bacterium
TCCCCAACCGCGCGAACCTCCTCTGGCTGCAAGCCGACAAACCCGGCTACTTCTGGGGCCAGTGCGCGGAGTATTGCGGCGACTCCCACGCCGTCATGCGCTTCCGCGTCATCGCGCTCGACAAGAAGGCGTTTGCCGAGTGGCGCGACGGCCAGTTTCAGGATGCGCGCACGGTCGCCCCGAAAATCGCCGCCGTCGCCCCCAACGCGCAATTCCCCGCCCTCCGCAGCTTCAAGCAAAACGAATACGGTTTCACCAAGAGCTGGGATCCCGGCGCCTCCGAAACGCCCCTCTCCCTCTGGCAAAAACAACAGGACCCCGCCAAGGGCGAAGATGCCGACCTTATCGCCAAGGGCCGCGCGCTCTTCGCCAAGAACACCTGCAACACCTGCCACACCATCCGCGGCCATCAGGCGACCGGCGTGACCGCCCCCGATCTCACGCACTTCGGCGCCCGCACCACCCTCGCGGCCGGCCTCCTCGAAAACAACCCCGAGCAACTCCAGCGCTGGATCCACGACCCGATCGCGGTCAAGCCCGGCAACAAGATGGCCGTCGGTATCGGCGCGATGGCCGGTTACTACAAGAAAGACGACCGCAGCCACCTCGTGAAGAACCCCGCCATCACCCTGACCGCCGCCGACGAAGCCGCCCTCGTCGCCTACCTCCTCAGCCTGAAATAATCCTCCCATGGCACACGACACCACGGCCCAATCCAGCTTCCTCCCGAAGGACGCGCACGCGCCGACGCGCCCCGCCTTCCTGTGGCGGCCCACCGCCAAGACCGGCCTGATGAGCTGGCTCACGACCGTCGACCACAAGAAGATCGGGTTTCTCTACGGGGTCTTCGCGCTCTTCTTTCTGCTCGTCGGCGGCGTCGAGGCGCTGCTCATCCGCGCGCAGTTGATGTTTCCCAACAACACCGTGCTGACCGCGCAGCAATACAACACGATGTTCACGATGCACGGCACCACGATGATCTTCCTCGCGGTCATGCCGTTGTCGGCGGCGTTTTTCAATTTCGTCATGCCGCTCCAAATCGGTGCGCGCGACGTCGCGTTCCCCCGGCTGAACGCCTTCTCCCTGTGGACCTTCGTCGCCGGCGCGATCATCCTCAACATCGGCTGGTTCCTCCCCGAGGCCACGCACGGCGCCCCCGACGGCGGCTGGTTCGGCTACGCCCCGCTCACCTCGAAACAATACATCCCCAAGCACTCGATCGACTACTGGGTGATGGGCCTCCAGCTCCTCGGCGTCGCCTCCATCGCCGCCTCCCTGAACTTCATCGTCACCATCATCAACATGCGCGCCCCCGGCATGACCATGATGCGCCTGCCGGTGTTCACGTGGATGACGCTCATCACCGCGTTCCTCCTCATCCTCTCCTTCCCCGCCATCACCATCGCGCTCGTCGAGCTCATGATGGACCGCCAGTTTGGGACCAGTTTCTTCGAGGTCTCCGGCGGCGGCATGCCCATCCTCTGGCAACACCTCTTCTGGGTCTTCGGCCACCCCGAGGTCTACATCCTGATCCTGCCCGCGATGGGCATCGTCTCGGAAATCCTCCCGACGTTCGCGCGCAAGCCCCTCTACGGTTATCCGATCGTGGTGTTCTCGGGCGCGTGCATCGGCTTCCTCGGTTTCGCTGTGTGGAGCCACCATATGTTCACCACCGGCATGGGCGCGGTGGCCACGGCGGCGTTCTCGCTGCTCACCATGTGCATCGCGGTTCCCACCGGCGTGAAAATGTTCAACTGGATCGGCACCCTCTGGGGCGGCCACCTGATGATGCGCACGCCGATGCTCTTCGCCCTCGGGTTCCTCTGGATGTTCATGATCGGCGGCTTCTCGGGCGTCATGCACTCGGCCGCGCCGGCCGACGCCCAACAGCAGGACTCCTACTTCGTCATCGCCCACTTTCACTACGTCCTCATCGGCGGCTCGATCTTCGCGCTCCTCGGCGGCATCCACTACTGGTTCCCGTTGATCACCGGCCGCATCGTCAGCGAATTCTGGGGCAAGCTCTCCTTCTGGATCATCTTCATTGGCTTCAACGTCACCTTCTTCCCGCAGCACTTCCTCGGCCTCAACGGCATGCCGCGCCGCACGTTTACCTACGACACCAACATGGGTTGGAACTTCGGCAACCTCGTCTCCTCCCTCGGCGCCTTCACCCTCGGCCTCGGCATCGCGATTTATTTCATCGTGATGATCTACTCCTACCTCAAGGGCCAGCGCTCCGGCCGCGATCCGTGGGATGCGCGCACGCTCGAGTGGTCCATCCCCAACCCGCCGCAGGAGCACAATTTCTCCGTGATCCCCACCGTCCACGCTCGCGATGCCTTCTGGTATGAGAAGCACCACGCCGAGGAAATCGCCAAGGAGCGCGCCGAGCACGCCAAGGAAACCGCCGCCCACGGCGGCATCCACATGCCCGACCAATCCATCTGGCCCCTCGTCGCCAGCGTCGGCCTCCTCATCGTCGGGTTCGGCGTCACCTACTTTGACTCGGATTGGACCCCCGGCATTCACGCCAAGCTCGGCACCACGCTCGTCGGCTTCGCCGTCATGCTCGCCGGCATCTACTTCTGGTCCCTCGAAGGCAACGCCGGCTACCACCTCCACCTCGACGCCGACGGCAACCCGATCGAAGACGACAAACACGCGAAGCACTAGGCCCGCGGCCGCGTCCGACCACCGCCCCTCCCAAATCGAAAATTTCATGAGCCACGCAGGCCCCATCGACCACCATCACGACCCGTCGACCTCGACCGGCATCCCGAACAAGAAGCTCATCATGTGGGCGTTTCTCGCGTCGGACTGCATGTTCTTCGGCACGCTGATCTCCACGCACCTGATCTACCGGCTTCACCCGCCCGCCGGCGGCCACGACCCGAAGGAGATTTTCGCGCCCGCGCTCACCTCGTTCTCCACCTTCATCCTCCTGATGTCGTCGCTCATGATGGCGCTCGCGGTGAACGCCATTCAGAAGAACAACGTCAAGAGCTGCCGCTGGTCCATCATCGCCACCATCGTCTTCGGCGCGATTTTCCTCACCTGTCAGGTCTACGAGTTCACCGAGTTCGTTGAGGTGAAGAAAATGACGCTCGCCAACAGCCTGCTCGGCACGACGTTTTTCACGCTCACGGGCACACACGGCTGTCACGTCGCCATCGGCGTGCTCTGGCTGGCGCTGATGTATGTGCGCTCCTTCAAGCCCGCCGCCAGCTCCGCGCCGCGCCCCTGGCTCGGGTCCAATCTCGTCCACGCCGCCGTGCTGATCCTCACGATTCTGCTGACGATGTATGTCACGCTGCGCGGCTTCGTCTGGCCCATTGTCGAGGAGGGATTCAGCTTCGCGGTCATCGCCCACGCCCTGCAAAAAGAGGTGTTGTTCATCGTCCTCATGGTGGCGGGCTACGTCGGCCTGAGCTTCCTCGCCCGCCCCGCTGGCGCGGTTGACTTCAACGAAGTCCACGCCGTCGACGTCGAGACGATGGGCCTTTACTGGCACTTCGTGGACATCGTCTGGATTGTCATCTTCACCGCCGTTTACCTGCTCGAATACCTCTGATTCTCCCATGAGCGCCCACGCTGCCACCGCCCACGCCGCCGACCACGGTCACGACGAGTCCAAGTTCCCGCTCTACGTCCAAATCGCGATGCTCCTCGCGGTCATCACGGGCGTCGAGATCATCGCCGTGTTCCTGCCCTTCGCGAAGTGGTTTCTCGTCACGACCCTCGTCGTGCTCTCCACCGTGAAGTTCATGTTCGTCATTTTCTATTTCATGCACCTGCGGTGGGACAAACCGTTCTGCACGATCCTGTTCTTCATCGGGCTCGTGCTCGCGGCCGGCACGATGTGGGCGCTGCTCGCGCTCTTCAACGCCGAGGCCGGTCTCCCGCTCGTGAGCTGAACGGTTCGCCCCTCCTCGTCCCAATTTCACGGCGGCCCGCGGGCCGCCGTTTTTTTTGCGCACGCTCCCGTCCACTGGACGCGCGAGGAGTGGAGAGCGGCTCCAAAGTTTTCGCTCGCTGTTCCGACGACGCACCCCGAAAACATCCCGTCTCCTGCCCCTCCGCGCTCGCACCACCGTGCTTCGCCACGCCCGCCTCCACCCCGATTTCCCCATGACCATCCGCCTCCGCCCCGCCCTCGCATTCGCTCGTGCCGCCCTGCTCGCCACCGCGCTCGCCACGTTCGCCACTCCGGTCCGCGCGCAAACGACCCCGCCTCCCGCCTCCGCAGCCGCAGCCACGGCCTCGGCCTCGGCCGCCAAGGACGCCGCCATTCTCCTCACCCCCTTCGAGGTCAGCACCGCGAAGGACACCGGCTACGTCGCCGCCAGTTCGCTCGCCGGTGGCCGCGCCGACACCCCGCTCAAACTCACGCCCGCCTCGATCTCCGTGATGACCAAGGAATTCATGGACGACCTCAACATCACCAACCTCACCGACGCCGCCGGTTGGTCCGTCAACATCGAGAACTCCGTCACCAGCACCGGCACGTTCGGCACCTTTCAATACAACATCCGCAACACCGGCGGCGGCGGCAATTACCCCTCGCGCAACTACTTTCTTTTCTACTTCAACTCCGACTCGTTCAACACCGAGCGCTTCGAGTTCTCCCGCGGCCCCAACGCCCTCCTCTTTGGCGACGCCTCCCTCGGCGGCATGGCCACGCAGACGACCAAGATGGCCCGCTTCCGCAACCGCGCCTCGGAGGCGCGCTTCCAGGCCGACAACTTCGGCGGCTGGCGCGGCACCTTCGACCAAAACTACGGCGGTGATCGGTTCGGCGTGCGCGTCAACGGCGCCGTGCAGCGCTTCAAGGATTACCAGCAGTCCACCTTCAACGACCTCAACGCCATCCACGTCGCCGCCTCCTACAAGCTCGCCGCCAACACCCAGGCCCGCGCCGAGTTTGAGGTCAACGCCCAGCACCTCGCCAACTACCGCAAGGTCTACCCCGAAAACGCCTCCCTCTGGGACCGCACCACGGTCAACGCCAACAACACCGTCATCCCCGGCGCCACCGCCACCGCGGCCGGCCTCGGCCTCGTCTCCAACGGCGCCGATTACCTGCTCTACAACTACGGCTCGCCCGACGCCGGCGTCCTCAACTACCGCGACACCCAATACCGCACCAACGGCACCGGCTTCGGCATCCCGTGGGAAGGCCGCGCCGACATCCCGCGTTTCGCCCGGCTGCCGTCGAAAGATTTCAACCTCCGCCAGAAGGACGCCGATTTTTTCCGCACCCTCAACCACAAGGCCGCCTACCTCGACCACCGCGTCAGCCCCGACCTCTTCATGCAGCTCGCCTTCGCGCGCATGGACTTCGGCCCCTACACGAAAAACAACGAAAACGTCGGCAACGACTACCGCATCGACGTCAACCGCTACCTCCCGTCCATCCGCCCCGGAGAGACTCCCGCCGTCGCCGCCGCCGCCGTCGCCGCCGGCCGGGCCCTCGTGCTCAATCCCAATTTCGGCAAGGCCTTTGCCGACATCGCCCAGAGCCGCCAATATCAGGACAACACCGTCAACGACGTGCGTCTCCTCACGACCTGGAAATTCGCCCGCCCCAAGTGGTGGGACCTCAAGCAAAACCTCGTCGCCATCGGCGGCTGGCGCTTCGAACGCTTCGAGATGTGGCAGCGCGCCACCCGCTGGACCAACAACCCCCTCCAGCCCAACCCCACCAACAACGCCAACCGCGTCCTCTACCGCCTCTATTGGGACGCCCCGACCCCCGCCTTCGTCCCGCCCGCGATCCCCGGCGCCGTCTTCAAGGAGGTGAACACCGGCTTCTCCTCCGACGACGAACGCACGCTCAAATACGGACAGATCGTTTCCAACACCACGCTGTTTCGCGACCGCCTCTCCATCATCGCCGGCTACCGCAAGGACTCCCTCCGGCGCGATGTGATCAACCAATACGGCTACGACGCCGCCGGCAACATGCTCTACGGCTACCTCAACCCGACGACGCTCGTCAACGAACCCGGCCGCCACGGCGATGAACGCGGCAGCGTCAGCACCAAGAACATCGGCGGCGTCTTCTTTGTCCTGCCCTGGCTCGGCGTCGTCGCCAACACCTCCGAAAATTTTTCGATCCCCTCCACCGGCGCCACCAAGATCGACGGCTCCGCCTTCGCGCCGCCCTCCGGCAAGGGCAAGGACCTCGGCCTGAAATTCTCCCTCGGCGACCGCTACTACGCCACCCTCAGCTACTACGACTCGAAGCAGATTGGGGCCATCCTCACCGGCTCGAACACCGGCAACATCAACGCCATCTGGACCAACCTCGGCTACACCGACACCGACCACACCAACATCCAGTATCGCGACACCCAGAGCATCGCCGCCAAGGGCTGGGAGTTTGAGTTCACCGCCAACCCCACGCGCAACTTCCGCATGACGCTCAACCACGCGCGCCCCAAGACCTCGATCATCTCCCAACGCGAGGGTCTCGCCGGCTACCTCGCCGCCAACCTCGCCGAATGGCAGCGCGGCGGCGCCGCCACCGCCGGCACCGTGATCAACGGCAAAACCACCATCGACCCCGTCTCCATCCGCACCAACACCCAAGCCATCCAGGACGCGCTCAACGGCATCGCCATCGGCGCGCTCAACAACGGCACCCTCAAGAGCAGCACCAACATCGTCCTCACCTACTCCTCCTACGAGGGCCGGCTGAAGGGCTTCACCGTCGGCACGGGCTGGCAGTTTCGCGGCGCGCGCAAGAACGGCAGCCGCGACGCCCAGATCAAGTTCAACACCACCACGCCCACCGTCGCGCAGACGCGCGAGGCCGCCTTCGACTATCTCTACGTCCCCAGCACCACGCAGGGCACGCTCTTCGCGAGCTACGACTACCGCGTGAGCCAAAAAATTCGCGCGCGCTTCCAGCTCAACATCACGAACCTTCTCGACGACGCCTCGCCCGCACACAGCTCCTCAGCGGCTTCACGCAATTCGATCCGCGCAAGTTTACGCTCACCACCACGTTCACCTTCTGAGCCGTGGACGAGGCGTCCCGCCTCGTCGTTTTTCCGAATTCGTCGTCCCGCCATACGGTGGCTCCGGGGCGGTTTCGCACGTCTCTCGCGCGCCCCGGTCAACTGCGTCGTTGCCTCGCTCCACCGCGCCCCGCAATTTTTCCGGCTCATGTCCGCCGAGCCCACCGTCCCGAGCGCCGCCGTCGCCCCCACCGCCCCCGCCGCCCCAAGCGATTTCATCCGCGATCTCGTCGCGCAACACGTCGCGGAAAAACGCTACCCGCAAATCGTCACGCGTTTCCCGCCCGAACCCAACGGCTACCTCCACATCGGCCACGCCAAATCCATCTGCCTCAACTTCGGCCTCGCCCGCGAAAACGCCGGCATCTGCAACCTTCGCTTCGACGACACCAACCCCGCCAAGGAGGACATCGAATACGTCGAGTCTATCACCACCGACGTCCGCTGGCTCATCGCCGGCTGGGCCGATCACTGTCTCGGCTTAAAGCCCAAGGGCTCCCACCCCACCGCCTCCGCCACCAACGGCCAACCCGACTTCTACCTCGGCTCGGTGCCCCGATCGGAAATCGAAAACCCCGCATCGAAAATCTCCACCGAGCCCTTCTTCGCCAGCGACTACTTCGAGCCCCTCTACCACTACGCCGTCGCACTGATTCGCCTCGGCAAAGCCTACGTCTGCGATCTCAGCGCCGAGGACACCGATGCCTACCGCGGCGCGCCCGACAGACCCGGTCGCAATTCTCCCTTCCGGGATCGCTCCGTCGCGGAGAACCTCGATCTCTTCACGCGGATGCGCGCGGGCGAGTTTCCCAACGGCGCGCGCAGCCTCCGGGCAAAAATCGACATGGCCGCGCCCAACGTCTGGCTGCGCGACCCCCTGCTCTACCGCATCCGTCACGTTGCCCACCACCACGCCGGCGACAAATGGTGCCTCTACCCGCTCTACGATTACGCCCACTGCCTCAGTGATTATCTGGAAGGCGTCACCCACTCCATCTGTACGCTGGAATTTGTGGATCACCGGCCGCTGTACGACTGGATTCTCGGCAGCCTCGATCTCCCCCGCGCGCTGCCGCACCAATACGAATTCGCCAAACTCCATCTCGGCTACACGCTCGTCTCGAAGCGCAAGCTCCTGACGCTCGTCACCGAAAAGGTCGTCACGGGTTGGGACGATCCGCGCATGCCCACTCTCTCCG
>JBEANZ010000556.1:0-15692 GCA_041165185.1 Verrucomicrobiota bacterium
GACGCCGTAGGGATAGCGCGAGACGAGGTAATCCCACTCGAAGGCTGTCCAGCCGAGGGCGCGGAGATCGAAGCGCAGCAGCGTGCCCCCAGTGCCCGTGTGAGCGATCCGGGCTATGCGCGGTTTGCGCGACAGGCTGTTGAGCAACTTGCGCACGCCCTTGCGGTAGGTCTCGAGTTTCGCGTCGGTGTCGCCGGCGTTGTATTGCGTGGCGAGCGTGAGGTAGCGGATGAAGGGACGATCCAGTTCGTCGATTTCCAGCAGATCCTGAAAGAGTTCCCGCAGCAGGGTGCGAGTGGAGAGGAAACGTCCCGACGTGTCCACGCTGCCCGCGGGCGGCGGGGCGCCGGCCTTGATCCACGAGAGGATGGCGGCCTTTTGCTGGGCGTTGAGCGGCGGTTTTCTCGGCTCTTCGTCGTCGGGCGGCATCGCATCATCGGCGATTTTTTGCATGAGCTTCGACGCGGCAGGGTCTCCCGGATTGACGAGGCGGCGGGAGCTGGCGACGGCGACGAGATTGGTCAGGTCGAGGTTTTTCTCCGTGCGGCCCTTGGCGAGCGAGTGACAATCGATGCAGTGCTTGGAGAAAATCGCCGCGACGTCGTCGGCCGGGGCTCCGCGCCCGACGAGCGGGCAGAGTGAAAAAAGCGCAAGTGCTACGGTCGCGAGTGATCGATTCATCGTGGAAAGCGGGGCGGTTGGGAGGGAAAACGATCCTGTCGATCGGGTTCGACAGGGCGCGCGGACGATAGTGGCTCCGACGATCCCCGCGAGCGAAATGGGCTGGTCCCAAGTGTCCGCCGAGAGGGAGCCGCCTAGCCGTAAGGATCGTCGGTTTGGGTTGATCAGCAGGGTTGCATCGCTGTTGTCATGGAGCGCGGGGACGTTCCTATTCGTGGGCGCAGCTCCCGTATTACTCTTCCTCCTCCATGAAAACTCGTATTGGCATCGTCACCCCCCAGCCGGCCGGCCGCAGCAAGACCTCGTTCGTCGAAGCCGCCGACGCCAAGGACCTCGTGTCCGAACTCAACCGGCTCGGCGCGAAGCAAGTCGCCCTGTTCTGGCGCGACCGCATCGGCGACGGCCACACCGAAGGCGCGCCGTTCGCCATCAAGGATCTCACGGAGCAGCATTTCGCCTGGGTCGCGACCCCGACCAAGGACGGGATGCGCGCGGTAGTGTGCGTTTGAGCCGGCGGTGAAACGGCGCACGGCCGTGCCGGCGCGCCGTCCCGGACGAGCCACAACAGGACGACGACGGGCGTAGTGTCCGCAGCGGTCGGACCCACCGCAGCGTTGCACGGTCGGGGCCGCGCATTAGCTAGAGGCACCGGCTTCACGGGCGCTCCGCTCCGCATCCGCCACTTCACCATGAAACGCCTCGCCCTCTTCCTCGCCACGGCGACCCTGCTGCTGGGAGCCGCCAAGGAGCTGCCGCCCGTCGTGCACACGGCTGAGGCGGCGAAGTCGGAGATCGTCGTCAAGGCCCGCAGCAAATTCACGGTCCTCATCCCCAACCCGTCCGACGCCCCGTATCAGTGGTCCATCATCAGCATGAACACCAAGTTGGTCGTCTCGATCGGGTCGCCGACGCCGGTGCCGGATGCGAAGACCCCGTCGTGGTCGATGACGTTTCAGGCATTGCGACTGGGGCGCGCGCCGGTGCGGTTCGTCTGGGGCCCGAAGCCCGGCGGCGAAGCCACCGCGCCGACCGTGATGCGCGAAGTGCTCGTGACGATCGAGTGAGCCCGTCGGGGCGAGAGGCGCTGCGCCGTGCCGCGCGCGCGCGGGAGTCCACTGCCGGTCGCGATCGTGAAGTCCCATGATCCGCACCGACTTCGCCAGCTGGACGCTCCTCTGGCGTGAGCTTGGCGCGCGGGGGAATCCGGCGCCGTGGCACGGACGGTTGGTCGCCGCTTACGGCGCGAGCCATCGGCGCTATCACAATCTCCGGCACCTCGAGGAATGCCTCGCCGAATTCGACGCCGCGCGGGCTCTCGCCCGCCAACCCGTCCTCGTCGAAACGGCGCTGTGGTTTCACGATGCTGTTTACGATCCCCGCTCCGTGAGCAACGAGGACGACAGCGCGAGGCTCGCCGTCGATTGCCTGACCGAGGCCGGCGTGTCCGCCGCTACGGTCGCCACCGTGCGGCAACTGATCCTGTGCACGAAGTCGCACGAGCCCGGCGACGTCGCCGACACCGCGCTACTGATCGACATCGATCTCGCGATCCTTGGCCAGCCGTCCGCGCGGTTTTGGGACTACGAGGAGGGTATCCGGGCCGAGTATGGCTGGGTGCCGGCGGCGGTCTTCGCGCAAAAACGGGCGGAGATTCTTACGCGTTTCCTCCAGCGCCCCGCGATCTACCGGAGCGCTCGTTTCGCGCGGCACTACGAAGCCGCCGCGCGCACGAACCTCCGCGCCGCCATCGGGCGCCTGCGTCGCGCGTGAGCACGGGAGTCGCAGCCCGGGTGCGCCTCACCCCGCCGCCGTCCGGGCCGCCGCGCGTTCCGGGTGCTCGAAGGCGTCGGTGAACGCGTCCAGCTCCGCCACCGTCATCCCAAGGGCGCGGCCCACCGGTCGCCACTGGCCCACGGCTCGCTCGACCTTGCAGAGCATCCGCTTCGCGCGGATGAGCGGGATGCGGAAATAGGCGGTCACCGACATCAGGCCCGCGACGGTCGCCTCGGGACCGGCTTCCTCGGACAGCCACGTTTTCAATTCGCGCGCACGGTCCGGAAACGGATTCACATCGAAGGCCGGCGCAAGCCGCCACTGTCCGTGGGCCACGTGCAGGAAGCCGTGGTTGCGCAGGTGGTCGTCCACGTTGTTGATCAGGATCGAGAAGGCCATCCGCCGCCAGAGCTCCTCGATGTCGGCCTGCGCGTGGGCGCCGTGCTGGCGCAACGCATCCACGATTTGCGTGTAGGCGTGTTCGCCGGCGGGTTCGACGCCGAGCAGCGTGGCCGCCGAGACATACGGCACGCGCGCGCCCTGGCGGTCGCGGTCGAAGCGGCGGATGAGGGCGACGGGCACCCCGTCGCTCTTCACCAACTCGGCGGCGGCGGCGTCGAGGCCGGCGGCGCGTGCAAGGCGCAGGGCGAGCACCTCGGCCTTGGTGACGGCGCGCGCGTCGCCGACGCTCGGGAACTTTCCGACCGCGAGTCGGCCCGCGGCGTCGACGACGGTGCATTTCGGCCGCAGCCCGCCGAGCGAGGTGCCGCGACCGCGGAGGTAGGCGAGGTCGGAAGCGGTGTCGCGGTTCAATTCGACGGCGCGGGTGGCGGCGAGCAGTTGCCCGAGTTCGAGGAGGGGCGGCGCGGTGCGGCGACCCTCCTCGGCGGCGCGTTGAAATACCCCGCCCTCGTCCTGCAAGCGGAGCGCCCCGACGCGGCTGAAATCATCCACGGCGAGCAGGTAGTCGACCGCGTTCAACACCGGTGCCGGTGCCTCCTGTCCGGCCCGGCGCGCGGCCTGTCGGCGTTTCGCATGGTCGCGCAGGATCACGCGGCGCGCCCAGCCATCGGGCTCGGTATCGGCAATGGCGCCGGCAAACACCGAGCCCTCGCCGGTGCGCCTGTGAAATTGCGGGCCGCCGACGAGCGGGAGCGCGGGACCGAGCGCGAAGCGGTCCGCGTCGGCGAGCCACGCGGCGGCGTAGGCAAACGCGGAGCGTTCGCGCGCGCCTTGCGCCTCGTGGCGCAGTTCGCCCACGAGCCGCGGCTGCGTGCCGGCCAACACACGCAGCGTGCGGGAGCCGGGTGGTTTCATAACGCCACGGGGTTTTTCCGCACGCGCACGCGCTGCGGCAGCCGCTCTTCCTCCAGCGCGAGGCCCTGCTCGTCGGCCGCCGGGGCCGCCAGCGCGCTCCACACGTCGCCGAAGCCCAGCGCGAACAACGCCATCGCGTAAACGCCGAGCGCCACGGTGGCGTCGCCGCGCTCGACCCGCCCATAGGTGGCCTTGGCAACGCCCATGCGCTCCGCGACCATCGCCGCGGTCAGCCGCCGCCGCCGCCGCGCCACCCCGAGATCGTGTCCGAGTTTTTCCAACCCGCGCCGCAGCGCCGGGGGCAGGACATCATGCGCCGCTGATTTCATTAAGCATTCATGTAATAGCCCCAAATTCGCTTCAAGACTTATGTATGTCTCCTAATCACAGGCTCCCCGTCGGGTTGCCCCACGCCGATGGCCCGACCGAAAGGGCGGTCGAGGGGCGCGGCGGGGTCGGCGACCCCGCCCTACAACGATCCGCGGGCACGGTCAGAATTTTTTCGTCACGTCGAGGTAGACGAAGCGCGGGAGGAAATAGCTGGTTTGCTCGGCGTAGCCGGTCGAGTTGGCGGTGAGCGGCGGGTTTTTGTCGAAGAGGTTGTTTACGCCGAGCGTGAGCTTTGTCCCGCGCGGCAAGTCGTAGCTGAGTTGGAGGCCGGTGATCGTTTGCTGCTTCACGCGCACGACGCTCGGCGCCGCGTCGGGGAAGCCCGTGATGTAGTCGGCGGTGAGGCCGGCGCCGAGTTTTCCGCGCGTCCAGGCGAGGCTGGCGTTGCCGCGGAAATTCGGGACCTCGAAGGTGTTCACCGTCTCGACGGCCGCGAGGTCGGCGCGCGGGCGGAGGATGGCGTGGTAGGTGCGGTTGCCGGCGGCGCGGAGGACGAAGCGGCCGAGCTCTTTCGTGACGAGGCGATACTCGGCGCTGAGGTCGAGGCCCTTGGTGGCGGCGGTGCCGAAGTTGCCGGTGACGGTGCGGATGCGGAGGATTTCGCCGGGGAGGTTGTTGGCGGTGTCGCTCGCGGTGGGCGCGGCGCGATCGACGAAGCCGGGGAAGAGCGCGGGGTTGGCGAGGATGATCGCGGCGGTCGCGGGCGGGCCGATGCGTTCGCGGACGTTGAGGCGGTAGTAGTCGAGGCTGAGCGAGAGGCCGGCGAGGAACTTGGGTTGCACGAGGAGGCCGTAGTTCCAGGAGGCGGATTTTTCGGGGTGCAGCGCGGGGTTGCCGCCGGAGGTGACGATGCGGCCGCCGGTGGCGGTGTCGTTGAGGTTGGCGCCGGGTTTGCCCACGCGGAGGGGATCGGGGATGTTGAAAAAGGTGCCGGTGCTCTGCGGTTGGTAGAGCTCGGCGAGCGAGGGGGCGCGATAGCCGCGGCCCCAACTGCCGCGGAACGCGAGCTGCGCATCGAGCGGCTGCCAGCGGAGGCCGAGCTTGGGGACGGCGGTGTTCTTGAAGCCGGCGTCGCCGTAGTGTTCGGCGCGGCCGGCGGCGTTGAGTTCGAGAGTGGAGAGGAGCGGGATTTTTTGCGTGGGCGCGGCGAGCGGGACGCTGAGCTCGGCGTAGGCGGCGCGCACGCGGCGGGAGCCCTTGGACTGCGGGACGGGGAGGGCTTGGTTGAGCAACTGATCCTGCGTGCGGTGATCGCGGAAACGCTCCTCGCGCCACTCGGCGCCAGTGGCGAGGGCGAGGGCGCCGGCGGGGAGCTTGGCGAGTTCGCCGGTGGCCTTGAGGTCGAGCGAGGTGAGCTCGGTGAGCGCGTCGCGGGTGCCGTCGGACTTGAGCTTCGCGAGCGTGGCGGGGTTGTTGGGGAACTTGGCGGGATTGGAGAAGAGGTTCAGCGCGGTGGCGCGGTTGGTATCCGCGAGGGCGGCGTTGACGGCGGCCTGCGAGAGCCAGCCGGCGGCGAGGTCGTTGTGCGAGGTGGAGCGGTTGTAGAGCACGGAGGCATCCCACGCCCAGGTGGCGGCGAAGCGGCCCTTCACGCCGCCGACGAGGCGCTTGAACTCGCTGGTCGTCTCGGTCGCGCGCGGGCCGATCTCGGTGAAGCGGTAGATGAGCGTGGCGCCGGCGGGGTCGTTGAGCACGGCGACGCCGAAGGGGTTGAACGCGGCGTTGGCCGGGAGCGTGACGGTGTTGACGTTCGCGATGGGGCTGGCGGAGAGGTATTCGAGGTTGGTGTTTTTCTGGTAGTTGACCTCGCCGTAGGCGGTGAACGCGGGCGTGAGCGCGTAGCTGGCCGTGGCGAGCGCGCCGGCGCGCGTGACGCGCGGCTGGGGCGTGAGGGCCTCGTTGATGTTGTGGCGGTTCTGCGCGGCGGTGGCGGGCGTGGTGTTGAAGACGGCCGGAAACGCGGTCGTCGCCGCATCCACCGTAAACGTCCGCGCCGCCGCGGCGGTGCCGGCGGGGATGACGGCGCCGGTGATGGGATTGGTGCCGCCGACCGGGACGACAAACGTGCCGGGGTTCGAGCCGTTGGCGAGGGCGACGAGCTTGGGGGCGAGTTCGCCGTATTGGATCTTCGCCTGGTGCTGGAAATTCGCCAGGGCGAATACGCGCAGTTTTCCGCTCGTGGCGCCGGTGTAGAAACTGCCGCGGAAAGTGTTGGCCGCGATGCCGCCGGGGAAGTCGCCGTAGAACGCGCGCACGGTCGAGCCCTGGATGTTGTCCTTGAGGATCAGGTTGACGACGCCCGCGACGGCGTCGGCCCCGTAGATGGCGGAGGCGCCGTCCTTGAGCACTTCGACGCGCGCGATGGCGTCGACGGGGATCATGTTGAGATCGGCAAACTGGATGGTGCCGAGCGCGGCGGCGCTGCCGCCCTGCGCAAACGGCGCGGCGGTGACGCGGCGGCCGTTGAGAAGCACGAGCGAGGAATTCGCGCCAAGGCCGCGCAGCGAGACGGCGGCGGTGCCGGGCGAGGAGGTGTTGACGCGGTTTTCGCCGAAGCCGTTGGCGCCGGCCTCGGGGATTTTTTTCAACAACGTGTAGAGGCTGCCCGTGCCGGCCTGCTCGATCTCGGCGGTGGTGACGATGCGGAGGTTGGCGCCGCCGAGGGACTCGCCCGCGCGGAGGTTGGAGCCGGTGACGGTGAACGCCTCGAGCGCCGTGGCGGGCTCACTCGCGGCGGGCGGCGGCGTCTGCGCGAGGGCGACGGCGGGAAGGAGGAGGGCGAGGAGGACGCGCGGGCGGAACCGGAGTGGATTGAGCATGGGAAAAAAGGGAGCCCGAGCAAAATGCCCGTGCCGTGCCAGTAAAGCGGGGAAACGCCGGGGCGGTTAATTTGTTGTTCTCCCGGATTTCGATGGATGGAGCGGCTGGGATTGGGAGCCCCAACGGGGCGAAAAGTGGAAAGCCCGGGGCAACGCCCTGGGAAATTTCCGCCGCAAGAATCCAAGCCCTGAAAGGGCGCAACCCGACGAAGGTGTCGCCCCTTCAGGGCGAAGACATTTTTCCAATCCGATTTCCGGGGCTGCGCCCTGGGCTATCGACTTTCGCCCCTTCGGGGCTTCCGACCTCGGCAGCAACCCTCTGAACTCCACCGGAGCCGGGGAAAAACCTAATTAATCCCGCGCGCGACGGCGGCGGAGATTTTTTCCGCGAGCGCGCGCATCCGCGCCCGCACCTCGGCGGCGTCGAGCGTGAGGATTTTCCGGTCCGCCATCACCACGCGGCCGTGGATGATCGTCGTGCGCACGTCTTTCGGGCCGGCGGCGTAAACGAGCGTCGAGTAAACATCGTAGAACGGGATCATGTTCGTCCCCTCGCGATCGATCAGGATCACGTCGGCGAGTTTGCCGGGCTCGAGCGAGCCGAGGTCCGCCTCGCGGTGCAACGCGCGCGCCCCGCCACGCGTGGCCATCTCGACGACATGGAGCGCGGGCATGACGTTGCGGTCGCGCTGGTCGAGCTTGTGGAGCTTGGCGACGTAGCCGAGCTGGCCGAGCACATCGAGGGTGTTGCCGCTCATCGGGCCGTCGGTGCCGAGGCCGACGCGCAGGCCGCGCTCGAACATCTTCAGCGCGGGCGCGACGCCCTTCGCGGCCTTGATGTTGGCGACCATGTTGTGCGCGATGCCGGCGTCGCGCGCGTGCAGGAGCGCGAGATCCGCGTCGTCGACGAAGATGCAGTGCGCCGCGACGAGGCGGCGGTTGAGCAACCCGACCGAGTCGACAAACCCCACCGGCGTCAGGCCGTGCTCCCGGCGGATCGCGGCCACCTCGTCGGTCGTCTCCGCGAGGTGCATGAGCACGGGCAACTCCAGCTCGGCCGAGACGCGCGCGATCTCGCGCAGGTGCGCCGCGTCGAGCGTGTAGGGCGCGTGCGGCGCGAGCGCGGGCGTGACGAGCGGATCGCCGGCAAACTCGGCCGCGAGCTTTCGCGCGAGCGCAAGCCCGCCGTAAGGCTCAGGGGCGTCCGGCGCGGGGAAATTGATCACCGTCTCGCCGACGAATCCGCGGATGCCGATCGCCTTCGCGGCGCGGGCCACCTCGTCCTCGAAATAATACATGTCGGCAAACGTCGTCACGCCGCCCTCGATCATTTCGACGAACCCATGCAGCGAGCCCCAGCGGACGAGCTCGCGGTCCACGAGCGCCTTTTCGAGCGGAAAAATAAACCGCTTCAACCGATCCGGCACGTCGTCGCCCAGCCCGCGGAACACCGTCATCGCGGCGTGCGTGTGGGTGTTGATCATGCCGGGCATCACGATGGCGCCGCGGGCGTCGATGGTCTTGGCGGAGGTGAATTTCGCGGCGACGGCCGCGGGGCCGACGGCCACGATGCGCGCCGCGCGGATGACGACGGCGCCGCCATCGAAGATTTCGCGGCGGTCGTTCATCGTGACGACGTAGCCGTTGGTCACGACGAGATCGGCGCGCTCCTGCGCGCGCGCGCGCGGCACGATAGCCGCTATGGCGGCGGCGATGACGACGACGATTCCGAGCCTGCGCGTGGTTTTCATATGGCGTCCGTGAGCACGGCCGTTTCGTCGCTGCGAAACGTCGGCGCAAACCACGCGCCCTCCTGCGGGATGCGCACCATCCTGAAATGTTCGACCAGCCAACGCGCCCGCGTCGGCATCGGCGACGCGTCGCGGGGCGAGGAGGAAGGGTTCATATTGCGGAGCAAATTTCGCAGTGGCGGCGGGGCGAGGTCGCGGCCTCAGGCTAGAACAACGGCTCGTTGTTCTTCGGGTCGTTGAGCAGCGCCTCGAAGCGCGGGTCGCCTTGCAGCGGGGAGAATTCCAGGCACGAGCGCAGTTCGTGGACGTTGATCCGCGCCCGTAGCTCGTCACCGCCGTCAAATCGGATCAGGTGGGCGCCGGGCTCACGAAGCAAACGGGTGAGGTCCCGCAGCGCTAAATCCTTTTCTCCGGCCCACGCATAGATACTCGCCAGCCGGGCGCGAAAGATGGGCTGATACTCAGGGATAAGGTTTGGCAACAAGCGCTCCAACTCGCCGGCCGACACCAGCGCGCCGACCTGATCTCCGCTGAGCGCTCGCACGATCGCAAATTCTGAAAGGGACCACTCGTCGTTCTTGGACCCTCGCTTTTCATAGATCGCGATCCTTTTTTCCAAGCGCGCTCGGGCCGCCGCCTGGTCGCCGTTCGCTGCAAATGCCATCCCCGCAAAGATGGTTTGGTAATAAGAGGAATCCACGGGGATTTTGGCCAAAGCCAAGGCTTCTTCCCGCGCGCCCCGAATCTGCGCCCACTGCCGGCGCAGATCTACAATTTCGGGCGTTTCCCGATCGCTGGGTGGCAGCCGGGCAAAAAACTGCTCCATCTCCCGCGTGGAGCCGTCGACGTCATAGGCGAGCCGTCCGACGCGGAAAACCTCTTGATTCACATCGGGCAGCAGTCCGACCAAACCTCTTTGTTCAGCGAGCGCTTCGCGCAGTCGGCGGCACTCGATCAAGCATTCGACAAGGTTGCGTCGCACCTGAGGGTCCACCGGGTCGAGATCGATTGCCCGTCGCATGCTGGCGATCGCCTCTCCCCATTGGCCGAGCTGTTTCTGGAACCAGCCGATTGCAGGCAAAACACCCACTGACCGCGGCATGGTCCGAGCAAGGTTTTGATACATGGCCAACGCCTGCTGTGCGTCCACGGTCTCAGCAACATAGCCGACGCGGGCCAGTGCCGTTTCGGGAGCGTTCGGTGCCAGCTTTTCCAACGTCTCCAAGGCGGCTTTGCTGGCCGCAAGGGCTTGCGGAGAAGGCCGACCGGATGACGTCCGCCGAAGCCAAACCAACTCGGCCCACGCTCTCGTAAAACCCGGATCGAGCACCACCGCTTTTTCCAACAGCGCCTTTCGTTGATTTCGGACGGATGGCGCACCCGAACCCTTCCGGATATATATTTCACGCTGCTGAAGATACAGATCGTAAGCTTCGGTGTTCATCGTCGGCGTGCGGGCGAGCAGCGCCTTTTCCGCAGGCGAAACCGTCGCCTGCAAAGCAGTCGTCAGCGCGGTCACAACCTCGGCCTGAATCCCAGCGGCTTCCTTGCGGTCGGACCGAAAGGTCTTGGCCCAGACAATCTGGTCCGCCTCGGCACGGACGAGCCGCACATTCACAGTCACGGCAGCTTCCATGCGGCCGACGCTACCGCGCACCAACCAAGCCACACCAAGTTCGCGGGCGATTTGCGGCAGCGGTTTTTTCGACGCGCGAAAGATTTCGACGGAATTCCCCGAACCGACCACGCGCAGGTTTGAGATCAGAGAGAGCCCGGTGATGATTTCGTCCTGGATGCCATCGGCGAAATACGCCGAGTCCGGTTCCGTGCTGCGGTTTTCAAATGGCAGGACGGAAATTGAATTTTCGGCAATTGCCGGTGTCGCGGCAGGCGGAGTCGTGGCTGAGGCGTCCCGCCTCAAATCCGGGGGCGGCGATTTTTCTAGGGCGGGACGCCTCAGCCACAGACTGGCGCCAGCGATGCAGACAATCAGCAGTGCGGTGGCGGCGAGCCAACCCGTCACGGGGAGGCGGCGGGACGGCTGATTGGTTGGAGCCGCGGCGCCCTCGCCGCGTTCTGCGGGGCGAGGGCGCCCCGGCTCCAGCTCGGCGGCCTTCAGCGCGCCCGTGCGGTGCGACCAGAGCTTCAGAAAGCGGGCGAGCACCTCGGGCGGCAGTTCGCCGCCTTGCAACCGCGTCCACTGCACCTTGCGAAAACGATCCGGCACGAGCGCGTCGGGCTCGCGCGTCGCGTCGATCGCGATGGGCAAAATGAACGGCACGCCGGACGCGAAGCCCATCGCCCGCTCGGCGGCGAGTTCCCACTCGATGCGAAAGTAGCCCTCGTGCCGCGCCTGCGTGTTGGTCGAAATGAGCGGGAGAAACAGCACGCACTCCTTGATTTGGCGGCGGATCTTCGCGTCCCACTCGTCGCCTTGTTCGAGGCCGCCATCGGCGTCGAACCACACTTCCATGCCGGCGCTGCGCAGGGTTTCGCAGATGCGCCGCGCGGCCTCCGCGTCTTGCGACGCGTAGCTGAGGAAGACGGCTTGATTGGCGGGCGCGGACATCGGGGAGAAGCGCGGAGGCTGGCGGTTCGGCGTGCGGACAGGCGAGCGGATTGTGCCTTGCTGGGCGGCGGGGGACATCAGCGGCAGCCGATGAATTCTTCCCACAGATTCAGGAAACCACAGATGGCTGAGCGCGAAATCTGCGGTGCCCTGAATCTGCGGGAAATCCAAAGCCGCGCGCGGAGCGCACGGCCCACCTCAAAACTCCGCCGTGCCCGGCGTGCGGGCGAAGGGGATCACGTCGCGGATGTTTCCCACGCCCGTCACAAACATCAGCATCCGCTCGAAGCCGAGGCCGAAGCCGGCGTGCGGCACGGTGCCGTAGCGGCGCAGGTCGAGATACCACCAGTAGGCTTTTTCGTCGAGGTGGTGCAGCGCCATGCCGGCGCGGAGTTTGTCGAGGCGCTCCTCACGTTGGCTGCCGCCGATGATTTCGCCGATGCCGGGCACGAGCAGGTCCATCGCGGCCACCGTCTCGCGGCCTTCGGCGCAGCCGTCGGTCTGCCTCATGTAGAACGCCTTTATCGCGCGCGGATAATTGTAGACGGTGACGGGGCACTTGAAGTGTTCCTCGGTGAGAAACCGCTCGTGCTCCGCCTGTAAATTCGCGCCCCACGACACGGGGTGCTCCCACGTTTTTCCGCTCTGCGCGAGGATCTCCACGGCCTCGGTGTAGCTGCAGCGGACGAACGGTTTTTTCAAGACGAAGTCGAGGCGCGCGAGCAGTTCCTTGTCGACGAACTTGCCGAAAAACTCGAGGTCGGCGGCGCAGTGTTCCTTGGCGTCGCGGATGAGGTATTTCACGAAATCCTCGGCGAGCGTCATGTCGCCCTCGAGATCGCAGAAGGCCACCTCGGGCTCGATCATCCAGAATTCGGCGGCATGGCGGGAGGTGTTGGAATTTTCCGCGCGAAAGGTCGGGCCGAAGGTGTAAACGTTGCTCAGCGCGGTCGCGAAAATCTCCGCCTCGAGCTGGCCGCTCACGGTGAGGAAAGTTTTCTTCGCGAAGAAATCCTGCGCGACGTCGACCTGGCCGTCCTCCGTCATCGGCGGGTGCGCGAGGTCGAGCGTGGTCACGCGAAACATGTCGCCCGCGCCTTCGGCGTCGCTCGCGGTGACGATGGGGGTGTGGACGTAAACGAAGTTCCGCTTTTGGAAAAACTCGTGCACGGCGAACGCGAGCCGCGAGCGCACGCGGAAGATGGCGCCGAACAAGTTCGAGCGCGGCCGCAGGTGTGCGATCTCGCGGAGGAATTCGAGGGAGTGGCCTTTTTTCTGGAGCGGGTAGGTGGCGTCGGCCTCGCCGAGGATTTTGAATTCGGTGGCGACGACTTCCCATTTTTGCCCCTGGCCCTGGGAGGCGACGAGTTTGCCGCGCACCTCGATCGACGCGCCGGTGGAGACGCGCGCGACCTCGGCGGCGTAGTTGGGGAGCGAGGAGTCGGCGATGACCTGGATGCCCTTGAGGCAGGAGCCGTCGTTGAGCTCGAGGAAGGAGAAGGACTTCGCGTCGCGGCGCGTGCGGACCCAGCCTTGGAGGAGGATCGAGTCGGCGGGGGCGGTGGCGTCGAGGGCGTGTTTGACGAGGGTGCGGGACATGGCTGCGAGTTTACGCGGAGCGAAAGCGCGGCGGGCGCGGGAGGCAAAGGGTTTTCCCGCGCGGCGCGGCGGAGGCGCGGATCTGGGAGTTGGAATCGGCGTGCTTAGCCGGAACGATTCAATCTAATCACAGATGGACACAGATGAACACAGATGGCCGGAGGAATTTCTGTTCATACATGAGTCCTCTCCGTCCGCACCCAACGGAGTCTGGCGGCAACTCACCCGCTGCGACGTAGGCTCCTCTGAATCTGTGTCTATCTGTGTCCATCTGCGGTTTCGTTCTGCATCGTTCCGGCTTAGCCGGAACGATTCAGTTGAACCGCGAATGGACGCGAATGGACGCGAAGAAGAGCCACGGCCCGCAGCACGAAGACAGGCCCGCACCAAACGGTGAAAGGAGATTTTGCCGGGAACCGCTGTTGGGTTGCCTCTGAATTCGCGCCTATTCGTGTCCATTCGCGGTTCTTCAATTGCATGGGCCCGGCTTAGCCGTTTCACCCTCCCGCCCCATGGCCGCCCTCCCGAAGATCAACCTGAAAGCCGAAGTCCCCGCCGAAATCAAAGCGGAGGTCGAACAGACCAAGTGGGGGCGCGTGCTGATGCTCACGCCCGTCGTGCTCACCGTGATCGCGACGCTGCTCGCGGGCCTCGCCTCGAGCGAGATGACGCGCGCGCAATACGACCGCTCGCTCGCCGCGCAGCGGCAGTCGAAGGCGGGCGATCAGTGGAATTTTTTCCAGGCCAAGAAACTCCGCGCGCTCATGCTGCGCACGCCGCTCGAGCTGGCGCGCGCCGCCGGCGAGATCCGCCCGCTCGACGCCGCGGCGTTGGCCGCGCTCACGCTCGCGCCCGCGCCCGCGACGCCCGAGGGCGCGCGCGCGCTCGCCGGCCTGCGCGAGGGGAAGATGCCGAGCGCCGGGCCCGCGCCCGAGGCTTCGGCGAACGTGCAGGCGACGCTCGCCGCCGCCGAAAAATCGCGGCCCGACGCCGAGATCGCCGCGCTGCTCGCGCGCGTGTCGGAGGCCGAACTCGACGCGGCGCTCCAGGCGAATCAGGCGCAGACGCTCGCGTTTGACGCCGTGCAAAAACCCGTGAGCCAGGCCATCGAGGCGTGGGAGCGGGCGTTGCCCGCCGGCGCGGAGCACGTGGGGCTGCGGCGGGATTTCGTGGCGGCGCGGATGGAGTTTACCGCGCGGCGCTACGATGCCGAGGCGCGGCTGAACCAGGCGGTCGCGGGGCTGTTCGAGCTGCAAGTGCGCGCGAGCAACATCGCGGCCGAGCGCCACCATCGGCGCAGCGGGCGGTTTTTCTTCGGGATGCTGGCGGCGCAGGTGGGCGTGATCGTGGCGACGTTTGCGCTGGCGGTGCAGCGGCGGAACCTGCTCTGGGGCATCGCCGCCGCCGCCGGCGTGATCGCGATCGTGCTGACGATTTACGTGGCGGTTTACGTCTGAGTGGGACGTGGGGCCGAATCGCGCGGCGAGGTGGGGGGCGGACGACAATCGTCGGCGGGCGGGGACGCCCGCCGCTACGCGCGAGGCGGGAGCGGGCGGGGGGCGGGGCCGGTGTAGTGGGCGGAGGGGCGGATGATTTTGCCGTCGAGGCGTTGCTCGATGATGTGCGCGGCCCAGCCGGCGGTGCGCGCGATCACGAAGAGCGGGGTGAACATCGCCGTCGGCACGCCGAGTTCGTGGTAGGCGACGGCGCTGAACCAATCGAGGTTGGGAAACATTTTCTTCTCGGCCCACAGGAGCGTCTCGATGCGCTCGGCGACGGCGAAGAGGTTCGCGTTGCCCGTCTCGGCGCAGAGGGCGCGCGCGGTTTCCTTGATGAGGGCGTTGCGCGGATCGGCGAGGGTGTAAACGGGGTGGCCGAAGCCGATGACGATTTCCTTGCGCGCGAGACGGGCGCGGAGGTCCGCCTCGGCGGCGGCGGGCGTGGCGTAGCGCTGCTGGATGGCGTAGGCGACCTCGTTGGCCCCACCGTGTTTCGGGCCGCGCAACGCGCCGATGGCGCCGGTGATCGCGGAGTAGAAATCCGTCGCGGTGCCGGCGATGACGCGCGCGGTGAAGGTGGAGGCGTTGAACTCGTGCTCAGCGTAGAGGATCAGCGAGCGGTCGAGCGCGGCGACGTGCGAGGCGGAAGGGGCGCGCTGGTGGAGCAGGTGGAGAAAATGCGCGGCGACGGAGGGCGCGGCGGGGGCGTCGGTCGCGATGCGCGCGCCGCGCGTGGCGAAGTGGTGCCAGTAGAGGAGCATCGCGGGAAACGCGGCGAGGAGGCGGTCGGCGAGGGCGCGCGCGCCGGGCGCGGAGGCGGGGCCGGCGCCGGCAGCGGGGAGCGATTCGGGTTCGAGCGCGCCGAGGACGGAGCAGCCGGTGCGGAGGACATCCATCGGGTGCGCGGTGGCGGGGAGTTGTTCGAGCACGGCGCGGAGGGCGGCGGGGAGCGTGCGGAGCGAGGCGAGGCGGACGCGATAGGCGGCGAGTTCGGCGGCGGTGGGCAGGCGCTCGTGGATGAGCAGGTGGGCGACTTCCTCAAAGGTGGCGTCGCGCGCGAGGTCGGCGATGGCGTAGCCGCGGTAGTGGAGATCGTTGCCGGTGTGGCCGACGGTGCAGATGGCGGTGTCGCCCGCGACGACGCCGGAGAGGGCGACGGATTTTTTGACGTTGGAAACGGGGGTGGGAGTGGGGGCGGAGATAGGGTCACTCATGGGATCAGGGTTTCGCGGGCGTTTTGAGCGCGGCGTGAAAACCCATTTCACGTTTCGGCGGCTCGGGTGGTGGCGGTGGC
>JBEANZ010000557.1:0-3032 GCA_041165185.1 Verrucomicrobiota bacterium
CGCGACACCGCCGCCAAAACCCACCTCGGCGCCGCGCAGAAGGCGTGGTTCAAACAGGAACTCCTCTCCGCGCGCGACGCCGGTTTCCCCCTCGTCCTCTGGGTCTGCACCAACCCCTGGATCGGCGCGGTCACTCCCGCCGAGGAAAACGACAATTGGTCCGCCTATGCCACCGAGCGCACCGAGCTCGCGAACTTCATCCGCGACAACCGCATCTCCAACGTCGTCCTCCTCAGCGGCGACATGCACGCCCTCGCATACGACGACGGCACGCACTCCGACTACGCCAGCGGCGGCGGCGCTCCGCTCACCGTGCTCCACGGCGCCGCGCTCACCCAGACCGGCTCCATCAAGGGCGGCCCCTACACGGCCGGCCCCGTCCCCGGTAACCCGCAATACGGCGTGCTCGAGGTCTTCGACACCGGCGGCCCGAGCGTCGCATGCCGCTTCCTCGGGATGCGCGCGGGCGAAGGCGCAAAGCTGAATTACATTTTCTCCTCGGCCAACTCGGCCTCCCCCGCCGCGCAGGCCCTCGTCAACATCTCCACCCTCGCGCGCGTGACCACGCCGGACGACGCCGTCGTCGCCGGCTTCGTCATCTCCGGCGCCAGCCCGCGCAGCGTGCTCGTGCGCGCGGTGGGGCCGACGCTCGCGGACTTCGGCCTGACCGACGCCCTCGCCGCGCCCACGCTGACGGTCGCGCAAGGCGGCCGCCAATTCGGCTTCAACGACGGCTGGGCGCCCACCGCCGAAGCCGCCGCCGCGCTCACCGCCGCCTTTGATCGCTCGGGCGCGTTTCGTTTCAACAACCCCGCGAGCCGCGACGCCGCGCTCGTCCTCACGCTGCCGCCCGGCGGCTACACGCTCTCGGTGAAAAGCGCCGACGGCCGCCCCGGCGCGGCGCTCGTCGAAGTTTACGACGTGCCGGAATAGCCCGAGTCGCCGGAGTCGTGGACGAGGCGTCCCGCCTCGTGGCCCGCCGAACCCGCGCCGCGCCGACCGGGATCGCGTTGACGGAGATTCCGCTTGCGTGAGGCGACCGTGCGCGCGTTTGTGCGCGTGCCTGTAGGGGTGTCTTCCGCGGAAGACTGAGATTGCGGCGCGCTCGGCCGCTCGACCCTTCGAACCTGAACGGATCATGCCGACGAAGGAAACAGCAGGCGCCGCGAGTCGCGCCGTCATCGGGCGCGGGTCGAAGCGCCCTCTTTTTTCGGGAGTCCATTCGGGTCGGGCCTCAACCACCATGAAACTCCCGTCCTCCCGCCGCCTCGTCCTCGCCGCCGCCGCGATGTTCGCCGCGCTCGGCAATATTTTTTCGCGCGCGCAGACGCCGCCGCCCGCCCCGCCCGCCACCGCGCCCACGACCCTCGCCCCCTACATCGTCACCGGCGTCCCGATCACCGATTCGATCAACCCGCTCACGCGCGAGACCGACGGGGTGTTCGGCGATGCGCGCAACACCCTCGCGACCCCGCGCGCGTTTTCCACCATCACCGCCGCCCTCGTCAACGAGCGCGCCCTCGACGGCCTGCGCGACATCCTCGAATACGCCCCCGGCACCTACGCGCCGTCGAGCTACGGCCTGCTCACCGTCGCCTACATCCGCGGCGACGTCGCCGAGAGCTACGTCAACGGCCAGCGCCGCAGCCCGAACCTCTACGGCTACCTCCCGTCGTTCAACGGCGTCGAGGCCGTCGACGTCGTGCGCGGCCCCGGCTCGCCCGTCTTCGGCGCCGGCTACCTCACCGGCGGCTACGTCAACTACGTCACGAAGCAGCCGCAGTTCTCCGGCCCCGCGACCACCGTCACCACGCGCTTCGGCTCCTGGCTCCCCGGCACGCGCTACTCGTTCGCCAACGGCTCCGCGCAAATCGACACCACCGCGCCCGTCTCCGACAAACTCGCCTGGCGCCTCAGCCTCGAGGCGAAGGGCGGCAAGACCTTCTACGACCGCGCCGGCGTGAAAGACGACCGCACCGATCTCTTCGCCGCGCTCACGTGGAAACCGACACCCACGACCACCCTCGCGTTTCACACGCAGTGGCTCGCGCAAAACGCACCCGAATCCCTCGGCGTCAACCGCGTCACACAGGACCTCGTCTGGCACTCGCGCTACTTCACCGGCACGTCGAGCGACCCCGTCGGCAGCTACAACCCCGGCCCCATCCCCGCGACGGCGCAGGTGCGGCTCGCGCGCGACGCCACGCTCTACTCGCGCGGCGATTTCGCCAACGCCCGCGTCGGCTCCGCGCAACTCATCGCCACCGTCGTGCTCTCGCCCAGCACCACGCTCGTCAACCGCACGTTCGCCGAACACGTGAATCGCGAGCGCTACCTCCAGGTCGAATACGCCGAGTTCGTGAAGCAGGACACACTGGAAAACCGCACCGAGTTTCACGTCGACGTGCCGTCCGCGGCCCTGTTTCCGCAGGCGGTCGTCGCCGGCGTGACCGCGCGCTACGCACACGTCCGCGCCTTCGAAAACTACGCCAACGAATACCTCTACAACTTCGACATCACGAATCCCGCGCAGGTCTTCAACCAGGCGAAGTCCTTCCCCAACTCCTACCTCCCCGGCACGCGCGGCCCCGGCGGCATCCTCTTTTTCTCCCCCGCCGATCCCAACTACCGCCACCCCGAGACCGCCGACTCCCGCGTGTGGAATCCCGCCGTCTTCGTGCAGGACGAGATCAAGTTCTACCACAACCTCAGCCTGCTCGCCGGCGCGCGCGCCGACGAATTTTCCGCGCGCGTCACCGACCCGCTCCCGCCCGCCGGCAAGGTCCCCGGCTCCGCCACCACGCGCCAGCGCGCCGCCTCCGGCGACGCCAGCCTCCTCTTCCGCCCCGACCGCGCGACGAGTTTCTATTTCACGTGGCAAAGCGTGAACGCGCTCCGCGGCAACCTCGGCGGCGGCGGCATCTCGCTCCGCAAAAAAAGCACGCTCAACCCCGACGACCTCCGCGACCGCAGCACGCTCCTCGAGGCCGGCGCGAAATTTTCCCTCCTCGATAACAAGCTCTTCGCCGGCG
>JBEANZ010000558.1:0-6207 GCA_041165185.1 Verrucomicrobiota bacterium
TCGCCCGTCGGCGACGGCGACGATACCTCCTTCGGCGATTTCATCGAGGACAAGTCCGCCGAGAATCCCTACGACATGACGGCCTATTCGCTCCTCCGCGAAAAGATCATCGATGTCCTCGACACCCTCACCGAGCGCGAGCGCCGCGTGCTCTCGCTGCGCTTCGGCCTCGTCGACGGCTACTCGCGCACCCTCGAGGAAGTCGGCAAGCAGTTCAAAGTGACCCGCGAACGCATCCGCCAAATCGAGGCGAAAGCGCTCCGCAAAATGCGTCACCCGACGCGCATTCGCCAACTGCACGGCTTCTTCGACGCCGAGCAAATCGACAACGCGCAGAACCTCATGAAGGTCGCCGCGACCTCGCGTCCCGGCGGCGCTCCCGGCGCGCCCGGTGCCGCCACGGCCACGCCGTTCCCCGGTGTCGGTCAGCCCGTCGGCGGCACGCTCCCGGGTGGACTCGGCTTTCCGCCGCCGCCGAAGTTCTAACCTCCGTCGGGCTGCGCCCCGCCCCCGATGATCCGCTCGCACCGACTCGCCGCGGCTGCGGTCGTCGCGTTGTCCGTCGCCGGCTGCGCGCGCTTCAACTCCCTCACGCCCACGCCGCTCCCGTCGCGGGCCGCCCCGGCCGCCCCCGCCGCACTTCCGCCCGGTGCGCTGCTGCCCAGCGCCAACCTCCTCGTCGGCCGCGTCATCGCGATCGACGCCGAGCGCGGCTTTGCGTTTGTGGAACTCGCCGCCGACGTCCCCGCCGAAGCGCTTGTCGACGGCGCGGAACTCCGCGCGCGCACCGATGCGTTGCGCGAGACCGCGCGGCTTCGCGCCTCGCGTCACCTGCGCGGCCGCACGCTCGGCACCACGATCATCGCCGGCCGGCCCGCGCCCGGAGACGAGATCGTTTTTCCCGCTCCGTGAGCGAGTCAACCGCCGCTTTCCCGCTTTACAGTCCACCCTCTCGTCCTACGTTCCCACGCCTATGACCATCACCCTCGCCACACTCGTCGGCGTCATGGGACTCGGCGCGCCCGAGCTCATCCTCGTTCTCGTGATCCTGCTCGTGCTGTTCGGCGGCTCGAAACTCCCCTCGCTCGCCAAGGGCCTCGGCCAGTCCGTGAAGGAATTCAAGAAGGCCTCGAAGGAAGCCGACGAAGAGGAAAAACCCGCCGCCGAAAAGAAACCCGAGGCCGCCGCCGCCACCGCCGCGCCCGCCGCCACCAAAACCCACGGCGCCAACTGATCCGCCCGCCGCAGCCGCCGACCTCCTCCTTTCCCGCGCGCCGTTTTCGGCGCGCTTTTTTTTCGCCCTGCGCAGCCCCCTCCGCACTCCCCGGTTCCACCTCTCCGCGATTACCCCGCCGCCTCGTCCGTGCGTCCCGCGAGCCACCGCCGAAACGTCCCCAATTGCGCCGGCGCGCCGAGCGCCAGCAGCTCATCGCCCGCCGTCAACCGCTCCGCCGGCCCCGGATTGAGCAGCCGCAACGTCCCGCGATGCACGCCCGCGATCTGCACGCCGTGCGTGCGCGCGGCCGCGAGTTCGCCGAGCGTCCGGCCCGCCGCGCGGCTGCCCGCCGGCACGGCCATCGTCTCCATCCGCACGTCGCCAAACACCGAGTCTCCGCCCGCCCCGCCGGTCACCGCGCCGAGAAATTCCTTGCCCGCCGCCACCTGCGCCGTCGTCCCGAGCAGCAGCACCTTGTCACGCGGATAGAGCGCCGTCTCCGGCGGCGGCAACGGAATCATGAATCCCTGCCGCTCGATGCCCACCACCGAGCAGCCGAAACGCGACCGCAGCGCGAGCTCGGCGATTTTTTTCCCCTGGCAATCCGCGAGGTCCGGCAGCGTGCAGTCGACCATGTGCAGGTTCCACTCCGTGTGCCGTTGCAGCCACGGCGCCGTCGTCGCGGTCATCTTCTGATCGCCGGTTTCGATCACGCTAATCAGCTCCACCTCCACTTCGCTGTGCCAGTAGACGAGCCGCCGCCGCAGCAACACGACTCCCGCCACCGCCACCACCGCGCTGAAAACCAACAGGCCCGTCCGCGCCCGCCCGTCCGCCGCCAGCTCCTCCGGCACGATCTCGATCAGCCACAGCGCGATGCTCGTCCCCGCGATCAGTTTCAACCCGCCCTCGACCAGCGGCCGCAGCCGGGCCGCGTCCGCCCGCCCCTGCGTCGACACCTCCGCGTAGAGCAGCGCCATTGCGGAGAGGTTGCGCCAGATCGCGACGAGCGGCGCGAGCACGGCCAGCACCAGCCCGCCCCAAAACGCCAGCCGCACCGTCCCGTCCGCGAGCCACCGGCCGTCCCGCCACGCCTCGAGGCTCTCGAAAATCTGCGCCGAAAACACGACGAGTCCCGTCACGAACAACATCCCCACGCCCGTCTGCACCACGCGTTTCCGGCTCAGTTGCCAGAGGAGATTCCGCGCGCGCCGCGCGTGCAGCCCGTCGAGCCACCCGTGGTAGACGCGCACCGCCGCCGCGAGCCACCGCGGCTGCCGCGCCACCGCCACCGTCGCGATCGCCTCGGCGCGCCGCGTGAGCAGCGGCGCCGCCAGCGTCGTCACCAACGACACCCCGACCGCCATCGGATAAAAATTCACCGGCACCACCAGCGCCGCCGCGCCGAGCTGCGCGATGACGAACGAAAACTCGCCGATCGGGGTCGCCGTCAGGCCCGTGCGCACCGCGTCCTTCGTCGGCGTCCCGATCAGCGTCAACCCGGCCGTCACCGCCAGCGGCCGCGCCACGAGCGTAAACGCCGCCACGACCGCGATGAGCGCGGCCGATTGCCCGAGCACCCGCACATCGATCTGCAACCCGATCGCCACGAAGAACACCGCGGTGAACACGTCGCGCATCCCCTCAAACGTCCGTTCCACCTGATGCCGGTGCGGCGTCTCCGCCACAATCACGCCGAGTAAAAACGCGCCCAACGCGAGCGAGTAGCCCGCGCTCTCCGCCATCACCGCGAGCCCGAACAACAGCGCCGCGATCCCCACGGTCTGCAATTCCTCGTGCGCCACGATGCTCATCCGCCGCAACAGCCACGGCACGAGCAACAGCCCCGCCACGCCCGCGAGGACGACGAACGCGCCGAGGTTCAACAGCGTCCCGCCGAGCCGCGCGCCACCGCCCGCGCCGAGCGGCCCGAGCGAACTCAGCAGCGTCAACATCACCACCGCCACCACGTCCTCCAGCACCGCGATGCCCATCGCGAGCTGGCCGGAGCGTTCGTGGTTCGTGCCCGCCTCGTGCAGGATTTTGCTGATGATCGCCGACGACGACACCATGAGGATGCCCGCGAGAAACAGGCTTTCCGTCGCGCTCCACCCGAGCGCCGCGCCGAACCAACGCGACAGGTAAAGCATCGTCACCGCCCCCGCGAGCGTCGCCAGCATCAACGCCGGCCCGAGCCGCCGCAGCTTCCGCAAACTCAACCCGAGCCCGATCGAAAACATCAGGAACACGATCCCGATTTGGGAGAGCGTCTCGATGCTCGCCGCCTCATGCACGAGCGCCACGAGCGGCGATTTCGGCCCGACCAAAATCCCGGCCGCCAAAAACCCGGCGATCACCGAGAGCCCCGCGCGTTGGCAGAGCCAGCCCATCACGCCGCCGACCACGAGCACCACCGCGAGATCCTGGATGAAATGAAGGCCGTGCATGAGCGCTGCGCACGAAAACGCGCCGCCCGCCCCAACGCGTCAAGCCCGCGCTCGAGCGACGACACAGAGGTTTCGTCAGGCCATTTACCCGGTGCCTCTGAGTCGTAGGGCCGCCGCTTGTCGGCGTGCCGTCGCGCTGTGCGCGCACGGGCGCGAATCGACGTCGGCCGTCGTTCGCACGTGTGCGGCGCGACGGCACGGCGACGAGCGCCGGCCCCGCAAGAGATCAATCGCGCTGCGGAACTGGGATGCGATGATTCCGGCGCACGCGGACAAGAAATCGGCCGCAAAAAAACCCGGCGCTCGCGGGGAGCGCCGGGCGAGCGGGGATTCCTTCCGCTCAGAACGAGAACGTGTTCGTCAGGAAAAATTCCTGCGTCGGTTTCACGCGGACCGAGGCCCACGTTTTCCCGTCGGGCTCGATCGAGATCGGGATCAGGCCGTCTTTCGCGAGGGCGTTGCGGATGTTGAGCTGGATCTTCCAGTTGATCTTCTGGTTGAGGCGGCGCTCGTAGTTCACCCACAGGTCGACGGCGCTTTCCGCGGGGCCGAAGTAGGGTTTCGAGAGGTCAAACTTGCCGCCGGCGATCGCGGGATAGCCGATGACGACCTTGTCCTGCCAGCGGTAGCTGCCGCCGATGCCTGAGCCTTTGAGGGCGCCTTGGCGGAAGGAATAATTCTGGACGACGTTGTAGCGCCACTTGCGGATTTCGGGGGCGGCGGCGCCTTCCTGGAGTTTCATCTGCACGTAGTTCGCGCGCCACGGGCCGAAGACGTTGGCGTAGATGTTGAGCGTGGTGTTGCCGAACTGGGGCATGTTGCCGGCGGGCGTCAGGGAGCCGTCGGGGTTAGTCAGCTTGGAATCGATGTAGGCGATGTAGTCGTCGAGGAGCTGGCCGCCGACGTTGCGGCGGACGGCCTCGGTCTGGGAGGCGTTGAAGGAGATGCGCCACGCCGAGGTCGGGTTGGCGGTGAGCTCAAACTCGTAGCCCTTCGACTCGGTGTCGGCCGTGACGGTGAAACCGGCGGGCGGCGTGGCGACGTAGGCGAAGACCTGCGAGGTGTCGGCCGGCGCGTTGGCGGCGGGGTTGGCCTCGTAGGCGGTGCGGTCGAGGTTGACGGGGACGGCCTGCGGGGTGAAGCCCCACGCCTTGAAGAAGCCCTTGGCGGTGAGGTCGGCTTGGATTTGGTTCCACGTGCGGATGGCGGCGTTTTCGAAGGCACGGCCCTGCGCGGAGGTGATGGTTTGGTTGGCGGCGTTGACGGCGTCGCCCTGCGCGATGGAGCCGCCCCAGGTGTTGCGGGACTGGGGTTGCTCGCGCGTGGCCCAGTCGTAGGCCCCGAGCTTGTAGAGGAACACATTCCGGAAGCGCAGGCCCTGCTGGATGATTTGGCCGATGCCGCCGGGGTTGCTGATGCCGCTCGTGGCGTTCGCGACGCTGCTCTGGTATTTGATCGCGCGGAAGGAATACTTGTTGTCCTTCGTGGCGAGGACGACGCCGTAGTCCTTGGTCTTGCCGGTGGGGTTGCCGATGGGATTGCCGTAGATGTCGCGCCGCGTGTCGGTGACCTGGAAGTTGTCGGACTTGTTGTAGGAGAGGCTGACGTTGAGCGGGAGGCGGTCGGTGGGGAAGAGGCGGTTCAGGTGGGCGACGGCGCCGCCGCTCGTGGAGTGGGACTTGAAGATTTGGTTGGCCGGAAAGACGTCGGGGAGGCGGTAGATGTCGGGCTGGAGATTCAGGATGTTGCGGTTGCTGCCGACGGGGAGGGCGTTGGTGGCCTTGCCCTTCACTTCGTCGTAACGCCAGCCGAGCGTCGGGATGATCGCGTTGCTCCAGAGGAAGCCCTGCCAGGAGCCGGCGTAGGACTTCGTCTCGCGCAGGGAGAGCTGGGCGCGGGTGAGCATGTTGCGGTTGGCGCCGTTGTCGTAGCGGAGGAGCTTGTTGTTAAACGTGGTCCAGCCGACGTAGTTGGCGGGGTTGGAATTCTGCGCGAGCTGCGTGGTGCTGTCTGCGGCGGGGAGGCCGCCGAAGACTTTTTGGAGCGCGACGGGCACGTCCCAGCTCGCATTGAACGGCACGCTGAAGTTCGTCCACGTGGGATCGAAGACGCGCACGCCGGCGTCCGGGAGGGAGATGTTGGTCGAGACGCCCGGGATGCCGGCGCCGGCGGGCGAGGTGAGACTGGCGACCGAGTTGCCGAGGTAAACGAAGGCCTGCGGCGGGCGGTCGCCGAGGGGGGAGCCGGTGCCGTCGGTGCCGTTCCAGTAGGCGGCCCACTCGCGGCTGTTGGCAAACATCTGCCAGCCGAGATTCTCGGTGCGGTAGCTTTCGGCGGCGTAGACGCCGTTGAGGCGGTGTTTGCCGAGGAGCTTGACGAGGAAATCGTTTTTCGTGACGTCGGCGGCGCGCAGTTCGCCGAAGACGGAGGCGCGGGTGTATTTGCGGTCGCTCTCGTAGGAGCTGCCGGAGCCGCCGTTGCCGGCGCCGCTGATGTAGGGGCGGCCGAAGTTGGGATTGGTGGTGGTGAGGCCGTTGGCGCCGG
>JBEANZ010000559.1:0-2518 GCA_041165185.1 Verrucomicrobiota bacterium
ACCGATAAACAACCAGTTTTTCTTGCCGATGCACGAGGGCCGAATCGCGTTTTCGACCAGGTTATTGTCGAGGCGACTCTCGCCGTGATGCAGATGAGCGCTGAGTGGCGCCCATTGGCTGTAAACGGCCGGCCGAGTACCCCCTATGAAAGGAAGAGAGGGTCAGATAGGGTGACGTTGTGGAATCGATAACAACGGAAGTATTGGACGACAAACAGCGACGTGATGCGCGGGGGCGGCGGATCGTGGGGAAGGAGCGACAGGCGGAGTTGCTGAGTGCCTACGACGCCAGTGATCTGTCGCAACGGGAGTTCGCGCGGCGTGAAGGAATCAACTTTCATACCTTTGTGGAGTGGTTACAGCGCCGAAGGCGCGCGGCGGGAGGTAAACCGCCGCCCCGATTCCAAGAACTGAGTCTACCGTTCGTGCCGAAGACGAGCGGCACCGTGGCGGCAGCGTCGTTGGAAGTGGAGTTGGCAGACGGGACGAGCATCCGCGGCAACAACGTCGAGGAAATCGCGCGGTTGTTGCGCCTGATCCGATGCTGACGTTTCCCTCGGCGTTGCGGATCTACTTGGCCGTGGAGCCGGTGGACATGCGCAAACAGTTTAACGGGCTGTGGAGTTTGGCGGAGCAAAAGCTCCAGGAAAATCCGCGCAGCGGCGCGGTGTTCGTCTTCGTCAACAAGGACCGCGACCGCTTGAAGATGCTGTATTTTGACGGCACGGGGCCGTGGGTGTTTGCGAAGCGGTTGGAGAAAGGCCGGTTCACGTGGCCGGTGGGCAGTGACCGCACGAAGCTGTCGTTGGCGCCGGAAGCGTTGACGATGCTTTTGGCCGGGATCGATCTGAAGGACGGCTGCAAAAAAGCTTGGTATGAAAGAACTTAACGCCGGATTGGTATGGGCTATGCTATTGCAGGACAATAATATAGCGCAATATGCCACCTGCCGAAGAACTCTACTCGAAAGTCCTTTCGCTCGAAGCGGAAGTGGCGGATCTGCAAGCGCAGGTGGCGTGGTTCCGGCGGCAGATGTTTGCCGGCAGTCGGAGCGAAAAACGGCCGATGGAATCGTCTGCCCAGGCGAAGCTTGGACTGCCCGAGGTGCCGCAGCAGGAGGCGAAGACCCAAGCGGTCAGTTACGAGCGCCGGGCGCCGGCGCCGGAAAAGCGACCGCTGCCGGCGGAGATCTTTGCCCAACTGCCGGTGCACGAGACCGTCGAACTGATCCCCGCGGAAGTGCAGGCCGAGCCGGACGCGTTTGAAAAGATCAGCGAGGAACGCACCTTCGAGGTGGAGATCATCGGCCCGAAACTGGTGAAACGGGAGTTCGTGCGGCCCAAGTTCCGTCGTAAGGAAGCTCGGGATATGGCACCGGTGATCGCGCCGGCGGTGGCACGGCCGGCCTCGGGCGGCTACGCCTCGGCGGGACTGATCGCGTATGTGGTGATCTCCAAATACCAGCACCACCTGCCGCTCTATCGCATCGAAGCGATGTCGGCGCAGTGGGGCGCGGAGCTGAGCCGCAAGACGATGGTCGACTGGGTGCGAATCGCGGCCGACTGGGCGGAGCCGATCTACAAGCTGATGCTCGCCGACTTGCTGCGCGGACATTATGTCCAATGCGACGAGACGCCGGTGAAGTTTATCGATCCGGATGAAAAAGGCCGCGGCACGACGCAAGGGTATCTGTGGGTCGTGAGCGCACCGGGCGGCGACGTCGTGTTCGATTGGCGATTGTCGCGTCGTCATGGGGAACTGACTACCTTGCTGACCGACGATTACGCCGGGCTGATGCAATCCGACGGCTACGAAGCTTATGGCGCGTATGCGCGGTCGCACCCGGCGGTCGTCTGGCTGGGCTGCTGGGCGCACGCTCGGCGTCGGTTCTTCGAGGCTCAGCAAGAACATCCCCGAGTGGCGCAGGCGGCGCTGCGGTTGATCGGCCGAATTTATCTGCGTGAACGATCCTGGGACGAACAGCAGCTGACGCCAGCGCAACGGGCCAAGGCGCGGGCGGAGCCCGAGGGCCTCGCCCGGACAACGGCCAGCCTGAAGCGGCTCGCCCTGTGGGCGCGGCAGCGCGTGCTGCCCAAGTCGACGCTCGGCAAAGCCTGTGATTACCTGCTCAGCCAATGGTAAACGGCCGGCCGAGGTCCCCGTCGTGGGTCTTGATGGTAACCAATACGATGGTCTCAATGGTAACCAATGAGATTGGAACTACGGGCGAGCCGGCAGCCACATCCGAGGAGTGAGGACGCGGAGATCGTCGCGGTTGGTCATCGTCGGCAGGCGGATGAGGATATCCTTCATGTAGGTCATGGGGTCCTTGCCGTGGCGCTGGCACGAGACGATCAAGGAGTAGAGGATGGCCGAGCGTTGTCCGGCGTCGGGATGACCGATAAACAACCAGTTTTTCTTGCCGATGCACGAGGGCCGAATCGCGTTTTCGACCAGGTTATTGTCGAGGCGACTCTCGCCGTGATGCAGATGAGCGCTGAGTGGCGCCCATTGGCTG
>JBEANZ010000560.1:0-4580 GCA_041165185.1 Verrucomicrobiota bacterium
ACAGCCCGCCCGCGGCGGGCGAACGCTCAACTTTTAACGCTCAAGTGACCCAACCCACGTTCAAATTCCGGAGGTCTGCACCTTGAGCGTTGAGCGTTCAGCGTTGAATGTTGAGCGTTCCGGCGCAGCCGGCCCCGCCGTCTTTCTGAGCTACGCGTCGCAAGACGCAGAGGCGGTGCTGCGCATCGCGGAGGCGCTGCGGTCGGCGGGAGTCGAAGTGTGGTTCGATCGTGACGAACTCGTCGGTGGCGATGCGTGGGACGCGAAGATCCGCAAGCAGATCGCCGACTGCGCGCTCTTCGTGCCGATCATTTCCGCGGCCACGCAGGCGCGCACGGAGGGATATTTCCGGTTGGAGTGGAAACTCGCGGCGCAGCGCACGCACATGATCGCGGACGACGCGGCATTCCTGCTCCCCGTCGTGATCGACGAAACCCGCGACGCAGACGCTCGCGTGCCCGCCGAATTCAAGTCGGTGCAATGGACGCGCCTCCCTGGCGGGGAATCGGCAGCGAAATTCTGCGCCCGAGTGCAAACGCTGCTCGGCAGCGCGGCCGCCGATGCAGGCCCGGTCACCAACCGGGCACCCGGCCAACAGCCGGGCCAACAACCCAAGGTGGGCCGGCGCGCCCCTGCGCCGGCATGGATCGCGGCGGTAGCAATCGTAGTCGCGGTCGCACTCTACTTCGCACTACGGCCCGCGGCGCCACCTGCGGGCGCCGGGACGCGCACGCCCGCCACAGAAAAATCCACTGCGCCCACGTCCGAGGCCCGCGCCCTTCTGCCTAAAATCTGGGCGCTTTTGAACAGGCCTGAGTTGGCACGGGCGGAATTGGACGCGGCCGATGCGCTTTGCAAGCAGGCGGTCACACTCGATCAGGCAGATGCGGATATCTGGGCGGCGTGGTCCTATGCCGACGTGTGGTTTGTTTGGTATGGCTTCGACATTACGTCCACTCGGCAAGAGTCCGCCCGGGACAAATCGGCCCGTGCGATGCGCCTGGACCCGAAGTCCTACGAAGCGCGTTTGGCGCATGCAAACTACCTTGTGCGCTGCGTGTGGCAAAAGGAGACCGCAGCCACGACGGCAGGTGAAGCCGAGCCAATACTTCGTGATCTTCTCCGCGAGCGACCAGACGAGCCGCGGGTTCTCTACCTTCAAGGGATGTTCGTCTTCCTGAAGGACAACCTCAGCGAGGATAAATCGGCACTTGAGCGCATGGAGAAAAATCCGTCGTTCGCCGTCGCGGCGTCCAAGGAAATTGGCTGGCAGCACTATTGGGCCGGCCGCTGGGCCAAGGCCGACGAGGCAGCCGACCGCTCAATCGCCCTCCAACCCTACTGGGACAACCTCGGACTGAAAATCCAGCTGGCGCGTCGTTGGCACGGTGATCTGGCACTGGCCAAGTCCGCTTTGAACCGATTGCCGCCGTCCGCCTTGAGAGAGGTGGGGAGTGAAGGCATCGCATGGGGCGTGCTCGGGTGGCGGCGCGATACGGACGAGATGCTCGCATTTCTCGGTTCCATTCCGCGGGAGTGGATCTCGATAGGGCTGGTAATGACACCCAAGTCGTTCCATGCGGGTCAGGCCCGTTTGCTGGCAAGGCAGCCTGAAGTCGCGCGGCGGGAATTTCGCCGGGCCTTGGACTTGATCGAGCCGCGACTTGCGCTCGAGCCGAACAACGCCGAGCTGCTCGGAATCAAGGCCATGGCGCTCCTCTACTTGGACGAGCGCACCGAAGCGGAGCGCAACTACCGGCTCTCCGTGGCAATCACACCGCCACCCGTCGACCTGCTCGCCCTTTTTGAAACACCAGACGCCGCGATTGCCGAACTAGAGGCGCGGGCAAGAAAGGGCGTCGATTTCTTTTCCCAATGGTTCATCGACCTGACGGCCGCGAGTCTACGACTGAACCCCGCCTACGATCCTTTGCGCAACCACCCAAGCTTCGCGGCGTTGTTGGCCAGTGCGGATTTGGATCCGCTCAGGTCGCCGAAAGCAAAGGCCGCTCTGCCTACGCCAACCGCCAAATCCGTCGCCGTCCTCGCCTTCAAAAATCTCAGCGGCGATCCGGCGCGCGAGTTTTTCTCCGATGGCTTGAGCGAGGCGGTCACAGATGTGCTCGGGCGCGTGCCGGGCCTGAAGGTCGTCGGCAGCGCCTCGGCGTTTTCCTTCAAAGGCAAATCCGTCCCCATTCCCGAAATCGCGCGACAGCTCGGCGTAACCCATCTCGTAGACGGCACCGTAATCCAAGACGGCCCGACTGTGCGCATCACCACCAAGCTCATCCAAGCCGACGGATTTCAAGTATGGGTCTCCGAAAAACTCGACCGCGAGCTGAAGAACATCTTCGCCCTGCACGACGAGGTGGCCGGCCTCATCGCGAAAAATCTCTCGCTGAAACTCGGTGTCGCCACCGGACGCCAAAAACGGGAGGTTAACCCAGAGGCATATCAGCTCTATATACAGGCCCGGCAGAACTGGAACCTCCGCGCTTCGGAAAGTCTCACGCGGGCCGAGGAACTCCTTGGCCGCGCCCTCGCACTCGAACCGGACTATGCTCAAGCCCACACCGCGTTGGCCGACGTCTGGATCGCCCGTGGTGGGCAGTCCAGCGTGCTTGGCACGTTCTCCCAACGTCAGTCCCCTGAAAGACCCCGAATCATGGCGAAAATCGAACAGGCGCTCGATCTCGATCCCGACTCGGCCGAGGCGCGGGCTTCGTTGGGCGCCGCCTCCATGTATGATTGGGATTTCGTCAAGGCCGAGCGCGAACTACACCGCGCCATTGCGCAAAATCCCAACTACGCCTCCTCCCACCAATGGCTGGGGCGCGTCTTGCTGGCGCAAGGGCGAATGGAAGAGGCCCTCGCCCAGTTGCGCCGCGCCACCGAAGCGGACCCTCTGTCTCCAATCGTGCTCGTGAACTACTGCGGCCGCCTTATTGAGGCTGGACGACACACCGAGGCGCTCGCCGTGGCGGAGCGGGCTTCCTTGCTCCATCGGGATTCCCGCACGCTGCTGGCTCACAAAGGATATGCCCTGCTCGGCTTGGCCCGTAATCCTGAGGCGACAGTGTTGGCGCGCCAGTTGGCGGCCATCGACCCGAGCGATCCCAACGTCGTGTTCCCTGCCGCGTTTATCCTCGCCAGTGCCGGCGCGACCGCCGAGGCGGACACGATGATGGCTACGTTGCCGCCGAGAGGCCGATTTCCCCGGACAGCGCTACTACTCGCGCTTGGTCGGCGCCAAGAGGCGATCGCGGCTTTGGATGCACCGGGACACAACGTAAATTATCTGGGGCTGCTACTCTTTGATCGGTGCTACGACCCAATTCGCAGTGAGCCGCGTTTCACCAAATTCCTCGCCGAGCTAGGCCTAACCGAAGCCCACGCCCGCGCACAAGCGTGGCGCAAAGCGCATCCTCCTGAGAAGCCGGCGTCGAAGTGAAGCGCTGGCTCCCGACCCGCGACCCCGCCGGGAGCATGGCACCCGCCGGATTGGTTCAGAAAAACTTCCTACCAACAGAATTTTCCTGCCTAAACTCCGACGGATCGAAGGTAGGAAGATTTTGTTGGCAGGAAAATTATCGGAAGGCCGCCCAGCCCGCCGCGGGCCGGGATCGTTGTTGTGCTCGCTCGCTGTCAGCCCACCCGCATCGCGCGCTTGCGCCAGTGCCTCCTCCCGCTACGGTCGCGGCACGATGACGACGACGGTTCACGCGACATACGACGAGGGCGTGTTAAAGCTGCGCCGCCACTTGCCGTTGCCGCCGCAGAGCGCAGTGCTGGTCACCGTTGAAATGCCTGGCCTCGCCGTGAACGGCGATCCCGTCGCGCCGGATGCGGTGACATGGCCCGATGTCTCGGCGCGCTTGCGCGAGCTGTATGGCGCGACCGTGCTCCCGGAAAATCCCGTGCTCGCCGCGCGCAACGACGAGCGTTTTTAATCCCCGCGCGTGGCCCACTACGCCGACACCAGCTTTCTCGCTTCGCTCTATGCGCGGGATGCGTTCAGCGGCCCGGCCCAAGCGTGGCTGGCCAGGAATCCCGTCGCGTTGCCGTTGACTGAGTTTGGCCGGACCGAGCTGCGCAACGCACTCACGCGGCTCGCCTTCACCGGCGCCATCACGGCGCCCCAGTTGGCGGCGGCGTGGCAACTCGTGGAGACGGACCTGAGCCAAGGGCGCCTGCGCGCGCGCGCCCCGTCGTGGCCGGCGGTGTTTGCGCAGGCCGAGCGCCTCGTCGCGGGCCACACCGCGCAGCTCGGCACGCGCACCCTCGATGTCTTGCACGTGGCGAGCGCGCTGGCGCTGGGCGCGACGGATTTCGTCAGCTTCGATCCACGGCAAGCCGCCCTCGCTCAGGCGGTGGGCCTGACGTGGCATCGTCCGTAACCCACCGGGGACACCGCCTGGAAAACGAGCCGCAGCGCCCCTCGCAATCTCCAGCCACCCCTGCCCCTCATGCACGCCCAACGCTTTCCGCCCCTCGCCGTCCTTCCCTCCGCCGTCGCCGTCCACTTCGCGGTCCTCGCGGCCCTCCTCGCCGCCCTCCCCGCCCGCGCCGAATTCCGCGCC
>JBEANZ010000561.1:0-2987 GCA_041165185.1 Verrucomicrobiota bacterium
GGCCGCCGATGCGCGTGAGGTGGACCATGCCGTATTTGCCGGAGGGCTTGAGATCGGCGAGGACGGGGACGCGTTTGCCGATGCGCGTGAAGTCGTCGATGGAGAGTTTCACGTGCGCGGAGTGCGCCATCGCGAGGAGGTGGAGCACGGCGTTGGTCGAGCCGCCGAGGGCGATGGTGACGGTGATCGCGTTTTCAAACGCCTTCTTCGTCATGATGTCGCGGGGCTTGATGCCGGCCTTGAGCAGCGCGAGGGCGGCGGCGCCGGCGTTGCGGCAGTCGGCTTTCTTTTCCTCGCCGATGGCGATCTGCGCGGAGGAATTCGGGAGCGACATGCCGAGCGCCTCGATGGCGGAGGCCATGGTGTTCGCCGTATACATGCCGCCGCACGAGCCGGGGCCGGGAATGGAGCAGGACTCGATTTTCTTGAGGCCGGGTTCGTCGATTTTTCCGGCGGCGTGCTGGCCGATGGCCTCGAAGACGGAGACGATGTCGCACTCCTTTTTCGACTCGGGGTGCAGGCCGGGGAGAATCGTGCCGCCGTAAACGAAGACGCCGGGGCGGTTGAGCCGCGCGAGGGCCATCACGCAGCCGGGCATGTTCTTGTCGCAGCCGCCGACGGTGACGACGGCGTCGAAGCCCTCGCCGCCCGCGACGGTTTCGATGGAGTCGGCGATGACCTCGCGCGAGACGAGCGAGTAACGCATCCCGGGCGTGCCCATGCTGATGCCGTCGGAGACGGTGATGGTGCCGAACACGATGGCCTTGCCCCCGGCGGCGTTGGCGCCGGCCTCGGCCTCGCGCGCGAGCTGGTCGAGGTGCATGTTGCACGGCGTGACCATGCTCCAGAGGGAGGCGATGCCGACGACGGGTTTCTTGAAATCCTCGTCGCTGAAGCCGACGGGCCGCAGCATCGAACGCGCGGCGGCGCGGGCGGGGCCGTCGTGCACGATGGCCGAATGGGGACGCATGGGATCGGGGGAGGTGTGGCTCATGGGATCAAAGTGGAGTTGGGAAAAGCGGAGGCGCGGAGAGTTGAGTGCGCCGCGCCGCGAGTCCAGAGCGGAGCGGGGGAGGGGAGCACAGCAAGCGGATTTCACCGCGTCACAGCCGCCGCGCATCGACGCGGTGGCGGCGCGGCGCTGACGCCGCGGCTGGGTGCGTGCGAAAATCAAATTCAGGTTGCGTGCGGCAACGCCCACCGCATCACTCGCGCCCCTCTTCCCGCATGGCGTTCAACCTGAAAAAAGTCCTCAAGGCGTTGCTTCTTTCCTCCACGCAGCCCCTCGCGATCAAGGAAGTCCAGGCGGTCGTCGCGCGTTTTCACGAGCAAGCGCAACTGCCCCTCGTCGTCGAGGACGCACCCGTCGCGGAAGCCGTTCCCGAATCGGCTGGCGCAGCCAGCTCAGGAGAAACGCCTCCCTCCGCCACGTCGCCGATCGCGTCGGAAACCGTCGCGCCCTCCGACGCACCACCCGCGGACCTCGTGGAGACCGTCGTCGAGGCCCCGGCCGATCCCGAGCTCTACGCCGAGGTGCCTGAGCTGATCACCGGCACGCAAATCCGTGAGGCGATGGACGCCATCGCGGTCGAGCTCCGTGCAAGCGACGAGGGCCTGCTCCTCATCGAAGGCTCAAACGGCTACCGGCTCGTCACGCATCCTCGGTTCGCGCGGTGGATTCGAATCCTCCGCCAGGAACCGCCGCCGGTGAAGTTGAGCCAGTCGTCCGTCGAGACGCTCGCCGTCGTCGCCTACCGCCAGCCCGTCACGCGCGGCGAAATCGAAACCATCCGCGGCGTGTCGGCCGAGGCCGGCATCACCAAGCTCCTCGAACGCGAACTCATCTACATCGTCGGCCGCGCCGACCTCCCGGGGCGCCCGCTGCAATACGGCACGACGGACAAGTTCCTAGAGTTCGTCGGCATGAAAACGTGCGACGACCTCCCCGCCTCCGACGTGCTCTCCTCGCGCCAGATCGACGAGTGGTTGAAAAACTCCTCCACCGCCCACGCGCCGACCGATACCGACATGGGCCTCGCCGACGAGGAGCTCCCGCTCGAAAGCGCCGCCGCCCCGGCCCCGCGTCCCGCCGCCGAGCCCGCTCCCGCCGCCGAAGCCGCCAGCGCCTCGTCGCCATGAGCCTCGAGCCCATCCGGCAGAAAATCGACCTGCTCGACCGCCAGCTCGTCTCGCTCGTCAACGAGCGCCTCAAGCTCGCCGCCGAGATCGGCAAGATCAAGCGAAGCCAGGGCGGCCAGATCTACGTCGCCGAGCGCGAGGACGCCGTGCTCCGCAAAGTCACCGGCCAAAACGAAGGCCCGATCAAACACGAGGCACTGCGCGCGATCTACCGCGAGATCATGTCCGCCGCGATCGCGCTCGAGCAGCCGTTGCTCATCGCCTACCTCGGGCCCGAGGCGAGCAACACGCACTCCGCCGCGTTGAAGAAATTCGGCGCCAGCGTGAGCTACCACGCCATGGCCGGCATCGCCGACATCTTCACCGCAATCGAAAAAGGCGAGGCCGACTACGCGGTGATCCCGATCGAGAATTCCACCGAGGGCAGCGTGCGTGAGACGCTCGACAGCTTCGTCGAGAGCGACCTGAAAATCGTCGCGCAGATCTACCTCGAGATTAATCACGCGCTGATTTCGACCTCGCCGCTCGCCGGCATCGAGCGCGTTTACTCGAAGGATCAGGCGCTCGCGCAATGCCGCCACTGGCTCCAACGCCACCTGCCCCACGCCCAACTCGTCGATGCGCCGAGCACGTCGCGCGCGGTGCAGTTCGCCAAGGACCAGCCCGGCACCGCCGCCATCGCGAGCGAGATGGCGGCCGAGCACTACGGCGTGCCCGTCGTCGAGCGCAACATTCAGGACAAGGCGGACAACACCACGCGTTTCTTCGTGCTCGGAAAAAAAGCGTCGGGCCCCGTCGGCGGCGGCAAGGATCTCACGAGCCTCATCGTCTCGCTCGGCGACGAGGCG
>JBEANZ010000562.1:0-3507 GCA_041165185.1 Verrucomicrobiota bacterium
GCTTGGATGAATTCGCTGATCACTTGGTTTTTGCGAGCAGGTTTTCCGGATTCAGTTTATGCAATGACTTCGGCACAAACAGCCCGTCCTTGCGGATTAGTTTTCCGTCGAACCAGATTTCGCCGCCGCCCCACTCGGGGCGTTGGATGCTCACCATGTCCCAGTGGACTTGCGACTGGTTGCCGTTGCCCGCGCCCTCGTAGGCCTGGCCCGGCGTGAAGTGAAACGAGCCCGCGATTTTCTCGTCGAAGAGGATGTCGCGCATCGGCTCGAGGATGTGCGGGTTGAAGCCGATGGCGAATTCGCCGATGTAGCGCGCGCCGGGATCGCTATCGAGGATTTCGTTGAGGCGCTTCGTGTTGTTCGCCGAGGCGTCGACGATGCGGCCCTTCGCGAAGGTGAGGCGGATGTTGTCGAACGAGGTGCCGAGGTAAACGGTCGGCGCATTGTGGTGGATGACGCCCTCGACGCTGTCGCGGACGGGGCACGAGTAGACCTCGCCGTCGGGGATGTTGCGGAGGCCGCCGCACGCCTCGGCGCCGATGCCCTTGATGGAAAATTTCAAGTCGGTGCCGGAGCCCTTGATGTGGACGCGGTCGGTCTTCGCCATGAGATCGGAGAGGACCTTCATGCCGGGGATGAGGCGCGCGTAGTCGAGCGTGCAGACGCGGAAATAAAAATCCTCGAACGCCTCCGTGCTCATCGCCGCCTGCTGCGCCATCGAGGGCGTGGGCCAGCGGAGGACGACCCACTTGGTCTTGCCGACGCGGTGGTCGAGCACGGGCTTCATGAGGCGGGAGACGATCTGCACTTTCTCCGAGGGGATGTCGGAGGATTCGAAGATGTTTTCGGAGCCGCGCAGGGCGATGTAGGCGTCCATTTTCTGCATGCGGGCGAGTTCGACGGCGGCGTGCGGCGCGAACTGCGCCTCCTCGGCGCCAAGGGTGAGTTCGCGCGTGACGCGGGCGCGGTGGATGTGCGCGTAGGGATGCGCCCCGCAGGCGCGGGCGGCGCGGATGAGCGCGATGACCATCTGGTCGGGCACATCGAACGCGTCGATCAGGACGCGTTCGCCGGGCTGGAGTTCGGTAGAGAAACGCGTGAGACCGTCGGCCAGTTGCGTGAAGCGGGGGTCGATAAGCATGCGCGCCGAATAACGCGGCGCGGTCCGGGCGCGGCAAGGGGAAACGCCCGGGGCGGTCGAGCCGGGAGACGCGTCAGCCGAGCACGGTGACGACGACGCGTCGTGCGTGCGGCCGACGGCGGTGTTCCCAGAGAAAAATCCCCTGCCAGGTGCCGAGCGCGAGGCGGCCATCGGCGACGGGGATCGTTTCGCTGGTGCGGGTCAGGGCGGTCTTGATGTGGCTCGGCATGTCGTCATCGCCCTCAAGCGTGTGCGTGAAATGCGGGTCGCGCTCGGGCACGAGCCGGTTCAGCCACGCTTCGAGATCGCGGCGGGCGGAGGGGTCCGCGTTTTCCATGATGACGAGCGAGCAACTCGTGTGTTGGCAAAACACGACCGCGATTCCGCGCATGATGCCGCTGCGCCGGACTTCTTCCGCCACGAGCGCGGTGATTTCGTGGAGCCCCGGGCCGCGGGCGGGAAGGGCCAGGGTCGCGTAATGGACGGGCATGATGCGGGGGAGGGCACTGCCAACGCGGCGTCGCGCATCGACCCGGAAACTGGCCGCGCCCGATGGGCCGCGCCTCAGAACTTGACCAACACGCCGGCGCCACGGGCTCCGACGCGGCTGATGGACTCGTAAAGGCGATCCTCGGAAATGCGGTGGGCGTTTCTCTCGCTGCTGGCGGGGGCAGGCTGGGTCGCGGCGACGGGCAGCGCGTTGGCGAGGAGCCGGGCGCGGCGGACCCCGGAGGGCGGCGTGATTTGCGTGAGCGGCTCGACCGGAGCGGGCCGAGCGGGGACGGCGCGACTCTCGAAGCCGCGGGTCGCGCTGGGCTCAAGGCGACCGTTGAGGAGGTCGCCGTCGCGGCTCACGGAAACATGCGTCGCGATGAGGCGATCGGAGTTGGCGCGCCAGCCAAGCTCCCGCGTGCGGTCGGCGGTCGTCTCGGTCTGGGCTTCGGCGTCGGGTTGGGCAGTGGGCGCGGCGGGCGACGCGACGGCGGCGAGGTGGCTCGCGGCGACGTGGCTCGCGGCGACGTATTCGGCAATCGGTTGAAACGCCGCCGGAGCGGAAAGGCGCTCACTCGTCTTGGGGGCGATCAGCTCGGCCCGCGTCACCGTCGGCGCCGACCCGGCGCCCGACTGATCGGTTGGCCGGGTAATCTTGGCGGTCGTCGCAGCTCCGTCGTGCGCGGGCCGGGGAGCAACCGGCGTCGACCGAAATTCCCGTAGCGAAAGCACGCCGATCGCGAGCGCGGCGGTGGCGCCGAGGGGCACGTGATAGCGGGCTAGACCGCCCCAGACGCGCGGCAACGAGTGCCACCACGGGCGTTTCTCGACGAGGGCGGCGAGCTGCTTGGCGCGGAGCTCGCGGTCAAACTGGGCCCAGAATTCCGGGGCGGGGCGCTCGGCGCGTTTTAGGCGCAGCAAATCCTCGAGCGTGACGGGGCGTTTCTCGTCGCGGTTCATCGGCGCATGTAGGGCTGGAGCTCCGCCTGGAGGAGGTGTTTCGCGTAGTGCAGACGCGAGCGCACGGTGCCCACGGAGCAGTGCATGATTTCAGCAATCTCCTGATGACTCAGCCCATCGACTTCGAACAAGGTAACCACGGTGCGATGCTTGATAGACAGTTTCTGCATCGCCTCGTTCAATTTTTCCTGGAGTTCGCGGATAAACGTGTCGCGGTCCGCGCCGCTGTTGTCCGTCAGGGCGGCCACGACGTCTTTCGCGACCGGGTCGTCGCTCTTGATCGTTTCGAGGCTGAAGAACGACCGGATGCGCGCCTTGCGCACGTGGCTCAGGGTGGAGTTGACCACGATGCGGTAGAGCCAGGTGAAAAACGACGACTGCCCGCTGAAGCGGTGGATCGACTGAAACGCCTTGATAAACGCCTCCTGCGCAAGGTCCGCCGCCTCTTCGCGGTTCGAAGTCAGGTGGTAAACGATGCCGTAAACCCGCTCGCGATATTTGAGGACCAGTCCGTCAAACGCCGCCACATCCCCCGCCTGCACGTGCCGCACCACCTCGAGATCGGAGTCGGCCTCGACGCGGCGCTCGGGCGACGCCACGAGCGTCTTAGCGAAGGTCTTCGTCGCGTCCATGCGCGCACCAGAGCCGATGGCGCGGGGCGGTGCAAACGGAATTTTTCGCGCCGCGATTTTCCGCGCGCGAAAAATCCGCCGCCGCCCGTTTTCCGTTTGCGCTCGCTGTCGCGAAACCTACTCCGTTCCCGGCAACTCATGAACAAGGTTGCCCACTCCGCCGCTTCCGCTGCCTCGGCCGACGCCGAGTATTTTCTCCCCGCCGACGCGTTTTTCCGCGCCAACGCCCCGACGGCCCTCACATTCGACGACGTCTCCCTCGCCACGCTCTACTCGGAA
>JBEANZ010000563.1:0-18778 GCA_041165185.1 Verrucomicrobiota bacterium
CCCACCGCCCCCGCGCTTTGCCGATTAGGCGAAGCACGCAACCCCTCGCCCCGCCCTGCCCCCTCCGAAAATTAGCGAAGATTAGCGTTCCCTCCCCGGTTCGAAGAAACCACCCGCCACCACGCCCAGCCCTCGTCCCCGCTCACCCGTTCTCCGCTCCCACGTCCCTCTCCCTCTCCCTCTCCGTTTCGCCCACCCGTTCTCCGCTCCACCCACCGCCCGTTTTCCCAATCGAAAATCGAAAATCCAAAATCGAAAATCCCATGTCCACCTCCCTCATCAAACTCGACGGCGTCACCAAGGTTTTCCTCACCGACGAAGTCGAAACCCACGCCCTCTCCGGCATCCACATGGACATCCGCCAAGGCGAATACGTCGCCATCGCCGGCCCCTCCGGCTGCGGCAAGTCCACGCTCCTCTCCATCCTCGGCCTCCTCGATTCCCCGACCGACGGCACCTACGTCCTCAACGGCCGCCCCGTCCAAAGCCTCTCGCTCCCCGAACGCGCCCGCATCCGCAACCGCGAGATCGGTTTCATCTTCCAATCCTTCAACCTCATCGGCGACCTCACCGTCTATGAAAACGTCGAGCTCCCCCTCACCTACCGCGGGATGCCCGCCGCCGAACGCAAAGCCGCCGTCACCTCCGCGCTCGAAAAAGTCGGCATGGCCCACCGCGCGAAACACCTCCCGTCCCAGCTCTCCGGCGGCCAACAGCAACGCGTCGCCGTCGCCCGCGCCCTCGCCGGCCAACCCGCCGTCCTCCTCGCCGACGAACCGACGGGCAACCTCGACTCGAAAAATGGCGACAGCGTGATGCAGCTCCTGGCCGACCTGCACAAAGGCGGCGCGACGATCGTGATGGTGACGCACGACACCCGCTTCGCGCGCCACGCCGAACGCACGATCCACATCTTCGACGGCCGCGTGGTGCAGGAACAAGTCGAGCCCGCCCGCTGACCCGCGCCCCCGCCGTGCGCACTGCGGAAGCGCCGGCGCCGGCGGATCTCAGATCGGTCAGATCGGTCCGATCAGTCCGATCAGTCTGATCAGTCTGATCAGTCAGCCCCGCCCCGCCCCCCGATCCCCGCCCGCCACCGCTTCCGAAATCCCCCGATGAGAAATCTCAGATTTTAGATTTCACGATTTCCCTTCCGAAAAAATGCTCGCCGCCTTCAGCTCCGCCTTCCGCGCCGCCCTCCGCCCCCTCGCGAAGTCCCCCGCGTTTTCCGTCGTCGCCATCGCGATCCTCGCCGTCGGCCTTGGCGCCTCGACCGCGATTTTTTCCGTCGTCCACGCTCTCCTCCTCCGCCCGCTCGCCTACCGCGATTCCGCCGCGCTCGTGCAGGTGCAATCGCACCACCCCGAGCAGGGCGTGTCCGTGCTCGCGCCCGCCACCTTCGCCGACCTCGCGCGCGACGCCCGCTCGTTCACCGCGCTCGCCGCGCAGACCTACGACTACGTCAACCTCACCAAGACCACCGCGCCCGCGCGCCTCACCGGCGTCCAGGCCACCGCGGATTATTTCCGCGTCTTCGGCGTCGCCCCGCTGCTCGGCCGCACCTGGCTCCCCGCCGAGACCCTCGCCGGCGCCGCGCCCGTCGTCGTCGTCTCCGAGGAATTGTGGCGCACCTCGCTCCACACCCGCGCCGATCTCGCCGGCGCCACGCTCACGCTCGACGACGTCGCGCACACCGTCATCGGCGTGATGCCGCTGAGCTTCTCCGATCCGTGGGGCAACGCGAAACTCTGGCGCCCCATCGCGATGAACGCCCCCGCCACCGCCGATCGCGTCACGCGTTACTGGAGCGCGTTTGCCCGCCTGCGCGACGACGCGACGCTCCCCGCCGCCAACACCGAGCTCGCCACCCTCGGCGCGCGCTACGCCGCCGCGTTTCCCGAGCATAACAAGAACTGGTCCCTCGTCGTCGCCGATCTCCAGGGCCTCGTCGTCGGCAATTACCGCTCGGGCCTCCTCGTCGTGCTCGGCGCCGTCGGCTGCGTGCTCCTCATCACCTGCGCCAACGTCGCCGGTCTCTCCCTCGTGCGCGCGCTCGGCCGCCGCAAGGAGCTCGCGGTCCGCGCCGCCCTCGGCGCCTCGCGCGCGCAACTCCTCCGCCAACTCCTCGCCGAGAGCCTCGTGCTCGCGCTCCTCGGCGGCGCGCTCGGCGTCCTCCTCGCGCACTGGGGCGTGAGCGCGATCGTCGCCGTCGTGGGCGACGGCTATCTCCCGCGCGTCGGCGAAATCGCGATCAACCAGCCCGTGCTCCTCGCCGCCCTCGCGCTCACGCTCGTGACCGGCGTCGCCTTCGGCCTCGCGCCCGCGCTCGCCGCTTCGCGCACCGACGCCGCCGACGCCCTCAAGGACGGCGGCCGCGGCTCCACCGGCCCCGCCGCGCGACGCTTCCGCTCCGCGCTCGTCGTCGCCGAACTCGCGCTTGCCTTGGTGCTGCTCGTTTCCGCCGGCCTGCTCGCGCGCAGCTTCGCCGCGATCCTCCAGCGCCCCGCCGGCATGAAAACGGACAACGTCCTCGCCGTCGGCCTCTCGCTCTCCACCACGCGCTACGACACCCCCGAAAAACGCCGCGCCTTCTACCTCGCCGCCGAGACCGCCGCCGGCGCCGTTCCCGGCGTCACGGCCGCCGGCTTCACGCAGACGCTCCCCTTCACCTGGGGCATCCCGATCACGCTCGTGCCGGTCGGCGCGAGCCGCGTCACGGAGCGCACCGTCCCGCAGGTCTACTACGATTCCGTCGGCGTGGATTTTTTCCGCGCCACCGGCATCCCGCTCGTCGTCGGCCGCGCGTTCACCGCGCGCGACGACCCCGCCGCGCCGCCCGTCGTCGTGATCAGCGCCGCGACCGCGCGGAAATTTTTCGGCGACGAAAATCCCGTCGGCCGCCTCCTCCGCCCCGCCGGCCCGCCCTCGCCCGCGTCGTTTGAAATCATCGGCGTCGTCGGCGACGTGCTCCGCACCGGCCTCACCGCCGACGAGGTGCCGCTCCAAATCTACCGCGCCCTCGCGCAGCGCCCGACCGCCTTCGCCACGCTCATGGTGCAAACCGCGACGCGCCCCGACGCCGTCGCCAAATCCATCCGCCAGGCCATCTGGTCCGTCGACCCCGATCAGGCCATCGGCACGGTGAGCCCCGTCGCCGCGCTCGTCTCCAGCACGGTCACGCAACCCCGCCTCTACGTGCTGCTCTTCGGCCTCTTCGCCGCGCTGGCCCTCGCGCTCTCGGCGGTCGGGCTCTACGGGCTGATCGCGTTTGGCGTCGCGCAACGCACGCGCGAATTCGGCATCCGCACCGCGCTCGGCGCCGCGCCGCGCGCACTGCTCGCGCTCGTCCTCCGCGAAGGCGCCCTGCTCATCGCGCTCGGCCTCGCGCTGGGGATCGCGGGTGCCTTCGCCGCGACCCGCCTCCTCGGCGCCGTGGTCACCGCGAGCCCCGTGCAAGACCCGCTGGTGTTCGCGCTCGTGCCGCTCCTCCTCGCGACCGTCGCCGCGCTCGCGTGCGCCATCCCCGCCCGCCGCGCCGCCCGCGTAAACCCCGTCGAAGCGCTCCGCTCCGAGTAGGAAATCTTGAAATCGGGCATCGGGCATCGGGCGTCTAAAAATTTCCAAACCGCCAAATCCACCCGATCAGTCCGATCCGTCAACTCCACCCGCTCCGCCCACACCGCCCAAGCCTCCCCCGACTCCACCTCCCGCCCTCTGAAAATCCCCAGATTTTCGATGCCCGATTTTCAGTTTTCAAGATTCCGGAAATCCCCCGCGCCACACCACCCCTACGCTTCGCCCCCATGCTCTCCGACCTACGCCTCGCCCTCCGCTCCCTCGTAAAGTCTCCCGGCTTCACCGCCGTCGCGATCATCACGCTCGCCCTCGGCGTTGGCGCCAACACCGCCGTCTTCAGCGTCGTCAACGCCCTCCTGCTCCGCCTGCTCCCGTTGCCCGCCGCGCACGAGCTCGCGTTCCTCAGTGAGTCTTCCGAGCAGGTGCCCAACATGTCCGTCGCCTACCCGAACCTCGTCGACTGGCGCGCGCGGCAACGGAGTTTTTCCTCGCTCGGCGGTTTCCGCAACCAGGGCTTCAACTACCTCGGCCCCACCGAGGCCGAGCCGATGAACGGCGCGCACGTCAGCCACGATCTGTTCACCACCCTCGGCGTCCCGCCGCGCCTCGGCCGCTTCTTCACCGCCGCCGAGGATAAACCCGGCGCCGAGCGCACCGTCCTGATCAGCGAGCGGTTGTGGAAACGCTATTTTCGCGAGAGCCCGGACGCGCTCGGACAAAAAATAAATCTCAGCGGCTTCATCTACACGGTCGTTGGCGTGATGCCGACGAGCTTTGAGTTTCCCTCGCCCAGCACGGAGCTGTGGGCGCCCGTCGCGCTTATGCTCGGCGAGGCAATGGTGGCCAACCGCGGCAGCCACCCCGGCCTCTACGTCATCGGCCGGATGAAACCCGGCGTCACCCTCGACGCCGCGCGCGCCGATCTCGTGGGCGTCGCGCGCCAGCTCGCCGAGGAATTCCCCGCCACCAACCGCGGCAACTCCGCCGCCGTGCAACTGCTCACCGAGCGCACCTTCGGCCGCATCCGGCCCGCGCTGCTCGCGCTCTTCGCCGCCGCCGCGTTCGTGCTGCTCATCGCGTGCGCCAACGTCGCCAACCTCCTCCTCGCACGCGCCGCCGCGCGCAGCCGCGAGCTCGTCGTGCGCGCCGCGCTCGGCGCCGGTCGCGGCCGGCTCGTGCGCCAGCTCCTCGCTGAGAGCGCTCTGCTCGGGCTCCTCGGGGCCGGCGCCGGCCTGCTCGTCGCGCTCTGGAGCATCGAGGCGATCCGCGCGACGCTGCCCAGTCAGTTGCCCAACCTCGCGCAGATCGGGCTGAGCGCGCCGGTGTTTGTCTTCGCGCTGTGCGCGGGCGTGGGCACGAGCGTGTTGTTCGGGCTCGTGCCGGCGTTTTCCGCCACGCGCCTCAATCTCTCCGCCGCGCTCTCGCAGTCCGCGCGCGCCGGCGGCTCCGTCGGCGCGGCCCGCTGGCGCGGCGCGCTCATCGCGGGCGAGTTCGCGCTCACCGTCGCGCTGCTCGTTTGCGCCGGCCTCATGCTGCGCACGCTCGGCAACCTCTACCGCGCCGATCCCGGTTTCCGCACCGAGCAACGCCTAAGTTTCAACTGGGCGCTCTCCGGCCAAAAATACGCCGATCCGAAAGTGCGCGTGCAGACGCTCACGCAAACCCTCGAGCGCCTCGCCGCGTTGCCCGGCGTGCAACGCGTCGGCCTCATCGCGCCGCTCCCGCTCAGCGGCGGCGGCAACCAGACCACGTTTCGCCCCGAGACGCTCCCCGATCCCGGCCCGGGCAAATTTCCCTCGACGGAAATCGGCCCGGTCAACCCGGAGTATTTTTCGACGATGGGCATCCCGCTCGTGAAAGGCCGCGTTTTCAACGCCCACGACACCGCCGATTCTCAGGGCGTCTGCATCATCGACACGACGCTCGCCGAAAAATTCTACCCCGGCCAGGATCCCATCGGCCAGCGCCTCACCCTCGGCACCCTCCCCACCAACCCCAAGCTCGAGATCGTCGGCGTCGTCGCGCACATCCAGAACTACGGCATCGGCCAACCCACGCGTTACCAGACCTACCGGCCCTACGCGCAACAGCCGCCCTTCGCGTGCGCCTTTGTGCTCCACACCGCCGGCGATCCCGCCGCGCTCACCGCCGAGGTGCGGCGCACGATCCGCGACGTCGATCCCACGCTCCCGATTTTTCAGGTGCGCACGATGGCGGAGACGTTCGCCAGCACGATCACCACGCAACGGCTCGCGTTGAATCTCCTCGGCCTCTTCGCCGCCCTCGCGCTCGTGCTCGCGGCGGTCGGGCTCTACGGGGTGTTGAGCTACGCGGTGGGCCAGCGCACGCGCGAATTCGGCGTGCGCCTGGCGATCGGCGCCGACGCCCGCTCGGTGGTCCGCCTCGTCGTCGCGCAGGGCCTGAAGCTCGCGGTCATCGGCCTGGCCTGCGGCCTCGCGCTCGCGGCCGGCGCCGCGTGGCTAATGCGCACGCAATTCCACGACGTGTCGCCCTTCGACCCGTTGAGCTACGTGGTCGTGACCGCGCTGCTCCTCGGTGTCGGCGTGATCGCATGCCTCCTCCCCGCCCTCCGCGCGACGCGCGTCAACCCCGTAGAAGCGCTCCGCGCCGAGTAAGTTGGAAATCTTGAAATCGGGCATCGGTCATCGGGCATCTGAAAATTTCCAAACCACCTGTTTCACCCGATCCGCCCGCTCCGCCCGGTCCCTCAACTCCGTCCACTCCACCCAATCCCACCCGACTCCACCTCCCGCCCTCTGAAAATCCCCAGATTTTCGATGCCCGATTTTCAGTTTTCACGATTCCGAAAATCCCCGCTTCGCCCCCATGCTCCCCGATCTCCGCTTCGCCCTCCGCTCCCTCGGAAAATCCCCCGGCTTCGCCTCCGTCGCCATCCTCACCGTCGCCCTCGGCCTCGCGTCCGCCACCGCGATCTTTTCCGTCGCCCGCGCCGTCGTCTTCCGCCCGCTGCCGTTCAAGGACGAGTCCTCGCTCGCGTGGATTTGGTCCACGCGCCCTGACCGCGACCGCGCGTTTTTCTCCATCCCCGACCTGCTCGATCTCAAGCGCACCAACCAGTCCACCCTCGATCTGGCCGCGATCACGCCGTTCGGCGCCACGCTCACCGGCCTCGGCGAACCCGAGCGCGTGCCCGGCTGGCGCGTGACCGCAAATCTCTTTCCGCTCCTCGGCACGCAGCCGCACCTCGGCCGTCTCCCGCAGGCGTCCGACGATGTGCCCGGCGCCACGCCCGTCGCCGTCCTCGGCCACGGCTACTGGCAGCGCCGCTTCGGCGGCGATCCGCAGCTCGTCGGCCGCACCGTCACGCTCAACGGCGCCGCGCACACCATCGTCGGGATTTTGCCGCCCGCGTTCGCGATTCCCAACTGGGAAACCGACCTCGTCGCCACCCACTCCCTCGAAACCGATCCGCGCCGCGCCGATCGCAGCACGCAGTTTCTCCGCGCCATCACGCGCCTCCGACCCGGTGTGACGATGACGCAGGCGCAGGCCGAGTTTGCCGCGCTCACCACCCGGCTCGCGCAACAGTTCCCCGACACCAACGCCACGATCACCGCGCCGCGCTTCGTCCCGCTGCGCGACGAAGTCGTCGGCGGCTACCGCGCGTCGCTGCTCCTGCTGCTCGCCGCCGCGGGCGCACTGCTTCTCATCATGTGCGCCAATCTCGCCGGCCTGCTCGCCGCCCGCGCGCTCTCGCGCCAGCGCGACGCCGCGCTCTGCGCCGCGCTCGGCGCGAGCCCCGCGCGCCTGCTCCGCACGCATCTCGCCGAGGGCTTCGTGATCGCGTTCGCGGGCGGCGTGCTCGGCGTCGTCGGTTGCGCGTGGGGACTCGACGCCCTGCTCGCCCTCGCCCCCGCCGATCTTCCGCGCGCCCGCGAAGTCTCCATCGATCTCGGCGTGCTCGCCGTCGCGGCGGGTTGCACGCTGCTCACCGGGCTCGGCGTCGGCCTCGCGCCAGCGCTGCGGCTCGCGCGCGTCGCGCCGCTCGACGTGTTGAAAAGCAGCTCCACCGCCGCCACCGCGCGCTCGCGCGGACGCAGCGTGCTCGTCGCCGCGCAAATCGCCCTCTGCACCGCGCTCCTCGTCGGCACCGGCCTCCTCGTGCGCAGCCTCCAGCGGTTGCTCGACGCGCGCCCCGGCTTCGAGCCGGCCCGCGTCCTCACCGCGCAGGTCGCGCTCGCCGGCGCCAACTACCGCACCGTGCCCGGCGCCATGAATTTCGCCGACGCCTTCGTGCGCCGCCTCCACGCGCTCCCCGGCGTGCAATCCGCCAGCCTCACCCACGTGCTCCCGCTCAGCGGCATCAACACGCGCTCCGAATTCACGCGCCCCGAGCGCGGCGCGGCCACGCCCGCCGACACGCTCAGTGCCGCCAACCGCTTCGTGCTCGAAAACTTTTTCGTCACCGCCGGCATCCCGTTGCTCGCCGGCCGCGATTTCCGCGCGAGCGACGATCTCAACAGCCGCGGCGTCGTCATCATCGACCAGGCGCTCGCGCATCGCCACTGGCCCGGCGAGGACCCCGTCGGAAAAACCATCCGCCTGCGCGACGGCACCACGCCCGAGCCGCGCGATCTCGAAATCATCGGCGTCGTCGGCGCGACGAAACATTTCTCCCTCGAGGAAACCGCCACGCCCGCCCTCTACCTGCCCTACCGCCAGCTCCTCCCGCCCAACCTCCCCTTCGTCACCGGCCGCCTCGTCTTCGTCGCGCGAACCGCAGGCGACCCGCTCGCGCTCAAGGACTCCGCCCTCCGCGAACTGCGCGCCCTCGACGGCAGCCTCGCCGCCACGCTGCGCTCCTACGACGAAGCGATCGCGTGGGCGCGCGCGCCGCGCATCTTCAACCTCCGCCTCCTCGCCTTCTTTTCCGTCACGGCCGTGCTCCTCGCCGTGCTCGGCCTCTACGCGATCACGGCGCAGTCCGTGACCGCGCGCACGCGCGAGCTCGGCATCCGCGTCGCGCTCGGCGCGGACCGCGCGCGCATCGCGCGACTCGTGCTCGGCGGCACGGCGCGGCTCGCGTTCGCCGGCATCGGCGGCGGCCTCGTGCTCGCCGCGCTGCTCGCCCCGCAACTCGGCCGGATGCTCTACGGCATCGGCGCCTTCGACGCCCTCACCTACGCCGCCGTCGCCGCCGCGCTCGCCGTGATCGCGTTCGTCGCAACATGGCTCCCCGCCCGCCGCGCGACCCGCGTCGATCCCATCGCCGCCCTCCGCGCCGAGTGAGGCTCACCGCCGCACGAACTCGATCTCCACGATCCGCAGCTCCTTCACCGCATGATCCGGCCAGAACAAAAACTCGAAGCCATCGTCGCGCCACAGCCGCAGGGCGCGCCCGGCGTCGTCGCTCAAGCCCGCCGGTTCGCCGGCCGGCGGATGGGCGGCCATGCGGTCGAGCGCGCGCAGCAGCCGCTGGCGTTCGCGCAGGCCCAGCCGGCCGTGGAAGGCAAACGCCTGCGCGCTGCCCGCTTAGGTCCACATGGCCGTCAGACTCCCGCGGCGGCGAGTTCCCGGTCCGCGCGTTCGAAGTCCGCGCGCGAAAATTTCCGCCCCGCGTCCATCTCGCGCATCAGCGCGCTCGCACGCTCGCGGCGCGGCGCATACTGCGGGTCGAGTTGCTCGCGGAGAAATTCCGCCAGCTCGCGTTTTTCCACCTCCGTCAGGACGACGGTCTCCTTTTTCAGCTCGGCGAGCGACATGTCCCCACCGTGCGACGGCACCCACGCGAGTCAATCCTCCGCCCGCCGCGCGTCGAGTGAGCAGGAAATCTTGAAATCGGTCATCGGGCATCGGGCATCTGAAAATTTCCAAACCACCCGATTTGCCGACCACACCCGATTCACCGGCCCCGCCCGCTCCGCCCGATCAGTCCGATTCGCCCAACCCGTCCACTCCACCCCATCCCACCCGACTCCACCTTCCCCCCTCTGAAAATCCCCAGATTCCCGATGCCCGATTTTCAGTTTTCACGATTCCGAAAAATCCTCCCTTCCGCTCCCATGCTCTCCGATCTCCGCTTCGCCTTCCGCCAGCTCGCGAAATCTCCCGGCTTCACCTTCGTCGCCGTCCTCGCGCTCGCGCTCGGCGTCGCCACGTCGACGACGATGTTCACGTTCTACAACGCGCTTCTCGTCCGTCCGCTCCCGTTTCTCGCCGATGAGGCCACCCTCCTCCGCATCAACTCCTACCACGTCAAGGAGCCCGGCCATCTCTACGAACTCTCCATCCCCGACTTCCTCGATCTGCGCCGCGAGGCCAAGACCCTCGCCGGCGCGCTCACCACCTGGAACCGCACCTACCTCCTCGCCGGCGGCGACCGCCCCGAGCGCGCCCTCGGCAACTGGATCACGGTCGACGGTTTTCAGACGCTCGGCGTCCGCCCCGCGCTCGGCCGCCTCTTCCGCGCCGACGAGGCCAAGCCCGGCGCCGCGCCCGTCGCCATCCTCGGCCACGCCCTCTGGTCGCGCTTCTACGGCGCCAAACCGGACCTCCTCGGCCAGACCGTCCAACTCAACAACCGCGCCGTCACCGTCGTCGGCATCATGCCGCCGGGCTTCGCGTTTCCCGAGACCACACAGCTCTGGGAACCGTTTCCCGAGGACCAGCAGTCCGAGGAAAAACACCGCGGCTCCCACGGTTGGGACATGACCGCCCGCCTCGCGCCCGGCGCCACGCTCGCGCAGGTGCAGGCCGAGCTCGACACCCTCGGCGCCCGCCTCGAGCGCGACCATCCGCTCTCCAACACCGGCGTCCGCTTCCGCGCCAATTTTCTCCGCGAGGCCGAGACCAGCGCGGAGCGCCGGCCCATGCAGCTCATGTTTGGCGCCACGCTCGCCGTGCTCCTCATCGCCTGCGGCAACGTCGCCAACCTCCTCCTCGCCCGCGCCGCCTCGCGCTCCCGCGAGATCGCCGTCCGCGCCGCGCTCGGCGCCACGCGCGGCCGCATCATCCGCCAGGTGCTCACCGAGAGCCTCCTGCTCGGCACGCTCGGCGGACTCGCCGGCCTGCTGATCACGTTTTGGGAAATCGATTTCACGCTCGGCTTCATCCCGGTCGAGATTCCCTTCTGGCTGCGCTTCGAGGTGGACTGGCGCGTGATGGTCTTCGCGCTCGTCGCGACCGTCGGCTCCAGCTTGCTCTTCGGCCTCTTCCCCGCGCTCCAGGCCTCGCGTCCCGATCTCACCCACGAGCTCAAGGACGGCGCGCGCGGCGGCACCGGCTCCGGTCAGGCGAAAAATTTCCGCTCCGCCCTCGTCGTCCTCCAGCTCGCGCTCACGCTCGTCCTCCTCGTCGTCGCCGGCCTGATGACGCGCAGCTTCCTCCATCTCCAACACACCGATCCCGGCATCGATCCGCGCGGCGTGTTTACGTTTCGCACCGGCATCCCGCCCGTGATCGAGAAGGATCCGAAGGTCGCGTTGAAATTTTTCGAGACCGCCGAGCAACGCCTCCGCGCCCTCCCCGGCGTCGAGTCCGTCGGCTGGATGAGTTACCTCCCCGTGACGAACGGCTCCAACAACTCCACCTTCGCCATCGAGGGCCGCCCCGAACCGGGTCCCGGCGACCGGCCCTCGACGCTCGTGCGCAGCGCCAGCCCAGGGGTGTTTCCCACGCTGCGCATCCCGCTCCTGCGCGGCCGGCTCTTCGACGAACGCGACCGCGACGGCGCGCCGCTCGTCGCCGTGGTGAGCGAGGTGTTCGCGAAAAAGTTTTTCCCCAACGAGGACCCCATCGGCCGGCGCCTCTCGTTCGGCGGCCCCGAAGACGGCGAGAAACGGAAATGGCTCACCATCGTCGGCCTCGTCGGCGAAGTCCTCCAGCGCCCCGAGTCCCGCAAACCCGTGCCCGCCCTCTGGGGCCCAGTCGCGCAGGACAGCAACAACTTCCTCTCCGCCGTGATGCGCGTGCAGGGCGACCCCGCCACCTACCAACGCGCCGCGCAGGACGCCGTGATGGCCGCGCGCGCCGACATCCCGATCTACCAGCCGATGACGATGACGAAGGTCGCGAGCGACACGATGTGGGTGCAGCGTTTTTTCGGCGGGCTCTTCGCGAGCTTCGCGGCGCTGGCGCTGTTTCTCGCGGCGCTCGGCATCTACGGCGTGATGGCCTACGCCGTCGCGCAACGGACCCAGGAGATCGGCGTGCGCATGGCGCTCGGCGCGGAGCCGGGCTCGGTGGTGGCGATGATGCTGCGGCAGGGCCTGCGGCTCGTGGGCCTCGGGCTGGCGCTGGGCTTCGTGAGCGCGTGGTTCGCCGCGCAACTGCTCGGAAGCCTGTTGCACGGCGTGAGCCCGCACGATCCGCCCACGTTCGCGCTGGTGCCGCTGCTGCTCGCGGCGGTGGCGCTCTTCGCGTGTTGGCTCCCGAGCCGCCGCGCCACCCGCATCGACCCGATCGAAGCGCTGCGCGCCGAGTAGGAAATCGTGAAATCGGGCATCGGTCATCGGTCATCTGAAAATTTCCAAACCACCGGACTCACCCGCTTCGCCCCATCCGTCTGATCCGTCTAATCCGTCCGCTCCGCCCAATCCTCCCCTCATCCCCACTCTTCCCTCAGAAAATTCTCAGATTCTAGGTGCCCGATTTTCAGTTTTCACGATTTCCCCAATTCCCGCCCATGCTCCCCGATCTCCGCCATTCCCTCCGCCTCTTCTTCCGCGAGCGCTCCTTCTCCGCCATCGCCGTCGTCGTGCTCGCGCTCGGCATCGGCGGCGTCACGACGATGTTCTCGGTCGTCAACGGCGTGCTCCTGCGCGGCCTCCCGTTTCCGCAACAGGACCGCCTCGTCGACCTCAACTTCGTCGACCCCGTCGGCTTCGCGCCGCCCGTCTTCAACGCCCGCCAGGCCCTCATCGACTTCGACGAACTCCAGGCCGCGCAGCCCGCGTCCTTCGAGGGACTCGCGGCCTACCTCGCGTTTTCCACCGTCAACCTCACCCACCACGACCAACCGCGCCGCTACAACGGCGGCTACGTCACGCACAACTTCTTCGCCCTCCTCGGCGTGCGCCCCGCGCTCGGCCGCGACTTCACGCCCGACGACGACCGCCCCGGCGCCACGCACGCCGTGCTCCTCGCCGATTCGCTCTGGCGCGCCGATTTCAACGCCGACCCCGCCGTCCTCGGCCGCACCGTGCGCGTCAACGGCAAGCCCGCCGTCGTCGTCGGCGTGATGCCGCGCGGGTTTGTGTTTCCGTTCAAGGAGCAGGTCTGGCTCCCGCTGCGCACCGAGTTCGGCGGCAAGGGCCGCGCCGACACCAACCAGACCTTCGTCACCATGTGCGGCCGGCTCCGCGCCGGCGTCACGCTCGCCGCCGCGCAGACCGAGATCGCCGCGATCGCGAAAAAATTCGCCGCCGATTTTCCCGCCACCAACGAGTCCTACCCCACCGCCTACGTGCAGCCGCTGTTCAACCTCGCGGTGCCCGTCGGCCTCGCGCCGCTGCTCTGGACGATGCTCGCGTTCTGCGCCGGCGTGCTCGTGCTCGCGTGCGTCAACGTCATGAACCTCCAGTTCGCCCGCGCCACCGCGCGCGGCCGCGAGCTCGCGATCCGCTCCTCGCTCGGCGCCTCGCGCGCGCGCCTCGTGCGCCAGCTCCTCACCGAGAGTCTCGTGCTCGCCGCCGCCGGCGCGCTCGTCGGCGTGGCGGTCGCGTTCTGGGCCGCCGACCTGCTCCAGGGTTTCGTTCGCACGCTGCCCAACTCCCTCCCCGAGTGGATGCGCTTCGACGTCGATCTCCGCGTGCTCGCCGTCGTCATCGCCATCACCGCGCTCGCCGCCGCGCTCTCCGCGATTATCCCCGCGCTCCTCGCCTCGCGCTCCGCCGCCGCCGCCACGCTTCAATCCGGCGGACGCGGCCTCACCAGCCGCGCCGTCGCTCGCTGGACGCGCGGGCTCGTCGTGTTTCAGATTTTCATTACCTCGCTCCTCCTCGTCGCCGCGCTGCTCGAGCTGCGCTCCATCCGCCGCCAGCTCACGCAGGACTACGGCTTCGATCCGTCCGGTGTGCTCGCCGCGCGCCTCGGCCTCATGGCCGGCGATTATCCCACGCCCGCCGCGCGCCGCGCCTTCTACGAAAAACTGCAACGCGAGCTCCGCGCCGAACCCGCGCTCGCCGCCACCGGCCTCACGAACCGCATCCGCTCCATCATCGGCGGCCAGGCCAACATCGAGATCGAGGGCCGCGCCTACCCGCGCGACACCGACCGCACCGTCGCGCAGTTTGAAAACATCTCGCCCTCCTACCACGCCGTGCTCGGCCAGAAATTTCTCGCGGGCCGCGCGTTCGCCGAGGAGGACAACGACCAGCGCGCTCCCGTCGCGATCGTGAATGCGACGTTCGCGAAGAAACATTTCCCCCGCGAAAGCGCGCTGCACCGCCGCTTCCGCACCGCCAACCCCGACGGCTCCGGCCCCGGCCCGTGGCGCGAAATCGTCGGCGTCGTGGCCGACGTGCGCATGCTCGGCCCGCTCGCCAACGTCCTCGACAACTCCGGCTACTACGTCCCGCTCACCGCCGCCGCGGGCCCGCTCGCGCCCGCGCCGCTCGGCCCGCAGTTCATGACCGTGCTCGCTCGCCCCGCCGGCCCCGCGCGCGGCGAGGCCGCGACGGCCGCGCTGCTCGCCGCGATCCGCCGCGTCGATCCGAATCTGCCGGCGTATTTCGTCGAGACACCCGCCGCCGCCTTTGAAAATTTCCTCGGCCAAAACCGCCTCGTCGCCGCGCTCTTCGCGATCTTCGGCGCGGTCGCGATGGTGCTCGCCGCCGCCGGGCTCTACGGTGTGACGAGCTTCGCCGTCCACACGCGCACGCGGGAGTTCGGCGTGCGCCTCGCGCTCGGCGCCGCGCCGCGCCAGATCCTCCGTCTCGTCCTCCGCCAAAGCGCCGCGCAACTCGCCCTCGGCCTCACGCTTGGCCTCGCCCTCGCGCTCGCCGTCGCGCTCCTCGCCCGCGACCTCATCGCGAACCAGCTCTTCAACACGAGCCCGCTCGATCCGTTGGCCTACGGCGCGGTCGCCGCGCTCCTGATCGCCGTCTCGCTCGTGGCGACGCTCCTCCCCGCCCGCCGTGCGACGCGCATCAGCCCGATGGTCGCGCTGCGGACGGAGTAGAAAATCTTGAAATCGGGCAGCGGTCATCGGTCATCTGAAAATTTTCAAGCCCCGGATCCGCCCGATCAGCCAGATCCGCCCATTCAGCCCCATCCGCCCATTCCGCTCCGAACACCCCTCACGCTACCTCTGAAAATCCCCAGATTTTCAATGCCCGATTTTCAGTTTTCAAGATTCCGAGAATTCCCCGCCATGCTCGCCGATCTCCGCTACGCCCTCCGCACGCTCGCAAAGTCTCCCTGGCTCTCGCTCGTGATCGTGTTGTCGCTCGCACTCGGCATCGGGGCCAACGCCGTCGTCTTCGCGTGGCTCAACGCCTCGCTCCTCCGCCCGCTCCCTGCCGTCCCCGCGACCATCCTCGGCCTCGAGGCGCGCAACGCCGCCGGCACCTACGTCGCCACCTCGTGGCTCGAGCTGCGCAATCTCGCGGAGCGGCTGCCCGCGCTCGACGGCGCCGTCGCGGCGCACCGCCCGCGCACGTTCAACCTCGGCGAACCCGAACGCGGCGAGCGCGTGTGGGGCGAGTTTGTCACGGGCAATTTTTTTCCCGTGCTCGGCGTGCGGCCGGCGTTGGGACGCTTCTTCCGCGCCGACGAGACCGCCACGCCCGGCGGCGCGCCGGTCGCCGTCGTCTCGTTTCAGTTTTGGCAGCGTCAGCTTGGCGGCGACCCCACCGCCCTCGGCCGCACGATCAAACTCAACAACCGAACCGTCACCGTCGTCGGCGTCGCGCCCGAGGGCTTCGTCGGCGCGTTTCAGAACCTCGCCTTCGATGTCTGGGTGCCGATCACGCTCCTCTCCGACCTCATGCCCGCCTCGCGGGAGCTGACCGATCGCGGCATCCGCAGCATGCTGTTGTTCACCGTGCTGCCGCCGGGCGTGACGGCCGCGCGCGTCGAGGGCGAACTCGCCGCCGCCGCCCGCGCGCTCGCCGCCGCGCATCCCGCCGAGAGCGACGGCATCCGCTACGAACTCCTCCCGCTCTGGCGCAACCCGCGCGGCGGCGCCGTGTTCAACGGCCTGCTCGCCCTGCTCCAGCTCTTCGCCGGCCTCATCCTCGTCGTCGTCTGCGTCAACACCGCCAACCTCCTCCTCGCGCGCGCCAGCACGCGCACCCGCGAGATCGGCATCCGGCTCGCGTGCGGCGCGGGCGCCGGCCGCGTCGTGCGCCAGCTCCTCACCGAGAGCGTGCTGCTCGCGCTCGCCGGCGCGGCGCTCGGCACGCTCTTCGCGCTCTGGGGCGTCGATCTGCTCGCGGCGGTGCCGACACCGTCAAACATGCCGGTGAAATTTTCCGTCGCGCTGGACTGGCGCGCACTCGTGTTTGCCGCCGGCGTGGGCGTCGCGTGCGGCGTGCTCTTCGGCCTCGCGCCCGCGCTCCAGCTCGCGCGCGCCGATGTGCAACAGGCCCTCCGCGGCGGACGCGGCGCGGTCGGCGGGCGCAGCCGGCTGCGCGACGTGCTCGTCGCCCTCGAGGTCGGCGTCGCCCTCGTCGTGCTCGTGCTCGCGGGCCTATTCCTGAAATTTTTGCGCAACGCCCGGACGATCCACCCCGGCTTCGACCGCGAAAAAATCCTCCTCGCCTCCGCCGATCTCGTCGGGCGCGGGCTCGCGGAACCGGCGATGAAAAACTTCATGCGCGACGCGCTCGCCCGCCTCGCCGCGCTGCCCGGCGTCGAGCTCGCCGCCGCCGCCAACACGATGCCGATGGACATCCGCGGCGTCCCGAAAACCCCGCTCACCATCGACGGCGCGCCGCGCCCGCCCGGCGACACCGCGCAGATCGCCTACTTCCGCGCCACGCCCGGCTACCTCGCGCTCATGCGTATGCCGCTCGTCGCCGGCACCGACCTCGCGCCCCTCGCCCAGGAGGCGCGCCCCCTCGACGCCGTGATCAACGAGGAGATGGCGCGCCGGTTTTGGCCGGGCCGTTCGCCGCTCGGGCACAAGTTCCACGTCGAGAGCGCCGACTACGAGGTCGTCGGCGTCGTGCGCGACGCGAACCTCGAGAACTTCGGCGAGCGCCCGCAACCCGCCGCGTGGATCACGTCGCGCGGCGTGCCGCTCACCTCGCCCGTGCTGCACGTGCGCGTGCGCGCCGGCGATCCGCGCGCGGTGTTGCCCGCCGTGCGCGCCGCCATCCTCGCGCTCGATCCCGAGCTCGTGCTCTACGACGCGCGCGCGTTCACGCAGCACCTCGACAACAACCTCTTCCTCCAACGCGCCCCGATGCAGCTCCTCGGCGTGCTCGGCCCGCTCGCGTTGGCCCTCGCCGCGATCGGGCTCTACGCCGTGCTCGCCTTCGCCGTCGCGCAACGCACCCAAGAAATCGGCGTGCGCCTCACGCTCGGCGCGACGCCCGCCTCGGTGGTCGCGCTCATCGTGCGCGAAGGCATGAAGGTCGTCCTCGTCGGCGCCGCGCTCGGGTGGGTGGTGGCGTTTGCGCTCGGCTGGTTCCTCCGCGAAAAACTCGTGGGCGTCTCGGCCCTGGAACCCGTGGTTTACGCCGGCGTGCCCGCGCTGCTGCTCGCGGTGGCCGCGCTCGCCTGCTGGCTCCCCGCCCGCCGCGCCGCCAAAGTCGATCCGATGGCCGCGCTGCGCGCCGAGTAACGAGTCGTGAATTGCGTCGTCGGGTCGCAGTCGTCGGGCTTTCTGGATCGGACATTGGCCATCAGAGATTCCGCAAAATGCCACGGCCTCGCCGCTGAGAGTTCTGAGCGAGGCGCCGCCCAACGGACGTTGTTTCAACGCGGAAAAACCGAGCGAGGCCGGCCTGAAACGTCGGAAGCGTTTCCCGTTTGCCGTCGAACCCGACGTCAACGCCACGAGAAATCCCCGGGGATTCGCGTCTTCTGAGAGGACAGCGCGAACGGTTTCGCTTCTCGCCCGACTCGCCGCCTCAGTGGGCTAACCGTTCGCCGGCCGTGGCGTTGCAGCAGGGAAAACTGGCGGAGAGGGAGGGATTCGAACCCTCGGTAGCCTTTCGACTACACGTGATTTCCAATCACGCACATTCGACCACTCTGCCACCTCTCCGGGTGCGCCGGCGTCGTCCGCAGGACGGCCGGTCGGCGCATGAGCGGCGGAGGCAAGGGCTTCGCGCATACGCGGTCAACGGAAATTCCCGGCCCGCGCAAATTGATCCAAATGGACGCGGGATGCGCATGGAGGTGCTTCCTTGGCGTGACAGCCTATCACCTCAACCCCGGGTTCTATATGCGCTCCAGACACCAGCGTCCACACGCGGTCATGGTCGGTCTGGCTGAACGGGATTTCGGCGGAGCCGCACCTCATCTTAGGAAGTCCACTAGGCGTTGACGAATCTGCGGGAGGAACGGCTTGAGGGTTACAAAGCGAGGGTCGTTCTGCCACTGCTCCACGGCTTCCAGTGCATGTCGGTCGCGCGCCTTGAGTTGGTCCTCAGGCGGGGGCCCAACTTTCGTGAGCAGGTTATTTGAAATCATGAAACTGGCGCTGGGATAAAGCCCCGCAAATGCGGCGAGCTCGCTAGGCGCACGAGCTGAATCGAGAAGGTATTGTTCAAGGAGGGCGCGTTGTGCGGGATCACGGACGTCGGCTCGGGCGACCAAGCCGGCCCGGCTTTGTTCGCGGCCCGCCATCAATTCCGGTTGGGTCACCAGTTGCGTAAGTATGATGGTCGGTTGATCAATCATCAAACGGTCGACCGTGAGAAACGCTGCATAGGCGATGGCGTGCTGCCCCCGATCCCGAATGAGTGCGGCGAGCTCGGGTAGGAGCGAAGTTCCGTGGGCATAGACGATGGTATCGAAGGCCTCGAGGTAGCCCGCGCTTGGATCCAGGGCCCAAGCCGGATTGCCCAGGAGCTCTCGGGACTTGGCCAGAAGAAAGGCCTCGCTGTCGGGCCCGGGATGGGCCCACGCGTAGTTGCGCAGGCATACCGCCCATTCGTCCGGCAGCGTGGGACGTGCGAGGATCTGCGCGGCCATCGCTCCAGCCGCCGCTCGGTCGATCCGACCGAGATAATCGAGTAGGAAAACGCGAAGCGACGATACGTCGCCA